>JBFJQO010000203.1:0-4912 GCA_041616535.1 Woeseiaceae bacterium
GACGGCGACGGCGGTCGACTGCCCGGTCGCGGCGAGGTACTGCTCGTACTCGTAATCGCCGATTTCATTGCGCAGCGCCTGTCGTGCCTGCACGCGGATCTGCAGCGGGTCCAGCGGCATTGCGCCGACGCGTTCCTCGATAACCGCCTGCCGCAGCTCCGACTCTCTTCGCGCCAACCAGTCGGCGCGCCCCAGGTCGAAGCCACCGTCGACTAACTGTTGCTGCCGGTCGACTTCCTGTTCGTCCACCGCCAACTCCTGCCACGCCTGTTCGAGCCAGGCCTGGCCCCCGAGGGGGCCGGGCCCCGCTTCCCTTGCAGTCAGCGCCTCGATCTCGGACTCGAGGCGATCGATTTCATGCAGCAGTCGCTGTGTTGCGTCCCTCTCGAGCAGCAGCGCCGCTTCGAGATCCGTATCGGCTACGCACGCCGTCAGCGTGACGGCGGCCGGCAAGCGCTGGGGCTGCCAATCGCGGGCGACGTCGCCGTCGCCCGGCCCGAACAGCGCCCACGCGTACCCTGCGATGCCGCCGAGGGCGATGGAAAAAAGTATCCTGAACATGATCGTGTCCTTCGTCCGGCTATGCCGCTATGTCCACCACCTGAAGCTGAAGATCCTGCCGCGGATCGGCACGCCGACCGGAACCTCGCACGGCGATTCGATACCCTCCTCGATCGCGCCAACGCTATAAATGATCAGCTTGCCGCGCAGGTCACCGCTACCGACGCCGAAGCCGATGCCGGGCCTGAATACGGGACCGATGGGTACGATCTGTCGAAAGCGCCAGCCGCCCTCAAATACGTCGACGTCGACCGTGCCCCTTATGTCGAGCGTGCCCTCCTGGGTGGCGGGATTGAAAGTCGCGGTCACTTCATTTCTTTCGAAGCCGTCGATGAGCGGATTGCCGGTGAACCAGCGATTGCCGATGTTGAAAAACCGGTCGACAATCGTGCCGTCTGGCAGGGTTTCCGAGCTGATGAAACCGCCTTCCGTCGCGCAGAACGCGATGTGCCCGTCGAACGTGCTGTTACCACTTGCACGCCACGATTCAGCCTGGGCAGAGCTGCCAATGCTGAAAAGCAGAATGGTTGCGGCGAGTAGTGTTCGTTTCATGATGTTCCCCTTGGCTGGTTTATGGGTCGCCCGGCTACGCACGTTGCGCGCCAGGCACCACGAACACTGGACTTCGGGTCCCTCACGCGTCCTCACGGCAAGCCCAGATTTTTCTCATTTCTGTCCCGGTGACGCCGCCAGCTCGCTCACCGGATGATTTAAGATACGGATTCACAACAACAAAACGCGGATGGCATCCGGGTGACAGCATCCAGCGCATTCAAGGTCGGCGAGTGGCTCGTCGAACCTTCCCTCGACAGGGTGAGCCGTGGCGACGAGGTCCGCGGGCTGCGACCGCAGGTCATGGAACTGCTCGTTTACCTCGCTGAGCGACCCGGCGAGGTCGTCAGCACGGACCAGCTGCTCGAAGACTTGTGGGACGGTCGCGTCGTCACCGAAGGCTCCGTCTACAACTGCGTCAGCGAACTTCGCGTGGCGCTCACGAGCCAGGGGGTTGAGGACCCGGCCGTCGAGACGATCCCGAAAAAGGGCTACCGCCTCGTGGCTCCGGTCGGCGCCGTCGAACCGCAAGCCGCAGCCGCGCCGCGGCAGTGGCTGTTGATTGCCGCGGCCGCACTGGTCGTAATTGGCATCGGGGTCCTCGCGTTTGTTCTGCCCGGCGGTCGCGCCGCGGGCGATCCGATCACGTCGATCGCAGTGCTGCCGCTCGACAACAATTCGTCGACCCCGGCGGCCGACCAGTACATCGCCGACGGCATGACCGACGTCGTCGTCGGTCGCCTGGGCCGCATCCAGAACCTGCTGGTCATTTCGCGCACGACGATGGAACAGCTCAAGGCACGCAACCTGACGGTGCCGGAAATGGCAACCGAGCTCGGCATTGACGCGATCATCGAGGGATCGGTCATGACGACCGCCGACGCACAGGTGCGGGTGACGTTGCAGCTGATCGACGGCCGCACCGACGGACACCTCTGGTCGCGCGACTACGTGCGCAATGTCGACGACATTATCCAACTGCAGGATGAAGTGGCTAACACTGCGGCGGCGGAGATCTTTGCGCGGCTCGCGAGCCCTGCCGGCCAGGCCGAGCTCGAGATGGCGCGCCGTCCGCCGACCTCGAACGCCGATGCTTACCGGGCGTATCTCAAGGCGCGCTACCGTTTCAGCCAGTTCGGCGAGGAAAACTTTCGCGCCGCGCTGCGGCACTACGACGAGGCCATAAGCCTCGACCCGCAGTTTGCCCTCGCGTACGCCTCACGGGCCGAGGCGTGCTCGCAACCCGCGATCATAATGAATCGTATCCGGACACTGGACGACTGTTACTACGACGCGCTGCGCGCCACGGAACTCGACGACACGCGGCCCGAGGGATTTGCAGCACTCGGCATGATCCAGCTGCTTCGCTGGGAGTGGCACGAAGGCGGGCGCACGCTCGACCGTGCGGTCGAACTGAACCCGAACTCGGTCATGGCACGGCAGTGGCGCATGATGTTCTACCGCATCAGCTACCGCTTCGAAGAGGCCCTCGAAGAGATTCGTTACGCCGAAGAGCGCGACCCCCTCAACCTGTTTGTCCGTACGATGGTCGGCTGGCCGCTGTACGACATGCGACGCTTCGACGAAGCGCTGGCGCAGATCGACGAGGTGCTCTACGCAGAACCCGACTTCATGCTGGCGCATTACAATCGCGGCATCATCTATGTCGAGTTGCGCAATCCGGAGGGCGTATTCGAGGCCGCGGACCGGGTGGCCGCCATCGCCGGGGCCCAGTCGTTCGAAGCCAGGCTGCTGCGCGCGTCCGGGCATGCCATAGAGGGCGATGCGCGTCAGGCGCGCGAGATCATCGACGGCGTCGAAGCGGACGGCGGCACGTTTCTGGCCGCCTGGATCGCGGCCATTTACCTGATGCTGGGCGATGAGAATGCCGCCCTCACGCGCCTCGAGCGCGGCCTCGCCGAGCGCGCGGTCGATCTCGTGTCGATTACCGAACCAAGGTTTGACAGCGTGCGCAATCACCCGCGCTTTCGCGCTGTGTCCGAGGGGATCGGTCTGCCGCTGACGCGCTAGTGTCGAGCCGCGTCGTCAAAACCGCCAATTGAGGTTGAGGCCGACCGTGCGTGGACGCAGCGGCGACACCCAGCTACCCAGCGGATTGTCGTTGACAAACAAGGCACTGTCCTCGTCCGCCACGTTGTTAACGAACACGGCCGCCGACCACGAATCCCGATCGACGCCGAAGCGCAGGTTCGCGATCGTGTAAGACGGTATCTGCGGGCTCGACGGCGCAAACTCCATACGCGAGTCGCCGACATGCTGCAGGTCCAGCTGGGCATACGCATTGCGGTTTGCCAACGCTGCAAACAACAGGCGCGCGCTGGCGCGGGCCGTGACGCGCGCCACGCCCGGCACCCGGTCGCCGCGCGAGCCGTTGAGGTTGGGTACGTTTTCGCTCAGTTCGGCGTCAGTGAAGCTGGCGGCAAACGCCAGCTCGAGACGATCGAGCGGCGTGGCCTGCAGCTCAAACTCGATGCCCGTGCTCTCGGCTTCGCCGGCGTTCTCTATGAAACCGGAACCGCAGTTCAGGAACTTCATGGTCTGCATGTCGGACCAGTCGATGCTGTAGGCCGCGGCACTGAGTCGCAGGCGGCCGGCCGGCGACTGGTAGCGCGTGCCCAGCTCATAGCTCGTGAGACTGTCCGACTCGTAGCTCGTCGGTGATGACGTGAAGCCGAGTGCCTGCAGCTCGGCGACACACGGTGGCGAGGCCAGCGTGCCGCCGGGATTGATGCCGCCCGGCCGGAAGCCCTCGGCGACGGCCGCGTACGCCGACCACGCGTCGCTGACCGTGTAGTTCAGGCTGAGCCGCGGAATGACGCCATTATCGCCGGCCGACTGGGACTCCTGCAGCGTGCCCATGACGAACAGCAGCCCCCTGTTGTCCGCCGTGTAGTCCCGGTCGATGTCGTACCAGCGCCCGCCGGCTGTCAGTTCGAGGCGCGGCGTGAACGCGTACGACACCTCACCGTAGACGGCGACCTGCTGCAGCGAGAAGGTCTCGCGCCGCACGAACAGGTTGTCCGGAGGCCCGAAGATCGAGGCGAGCCCGCCGGTCAGCGCATCGAACCCGGGGGCGGGGAAGTCCTGCGAGATGTCCTGATCGTGATCCTGGTAGAAAAGGCCCGCGATCCAGTTGAACGGGCCGTCGCCATCCGACACATAGTGGATCTCCTGTACGAACTCACCGACGGCCTCTTTGTTGATGGCGTTCAACGGTATGTCGAGTCCGAAAATGACGCCCATGAAAAAACTGATGTCGGGTGTCGTGCCGACCTCCCGGTCCAGGTACGACGTTAACGACGTCAGCCGGCCCGCGCCGAGGTCGACATCGAAAGACAACTTGTAGTTGATCCATTCGTCGGCGATCGACTCGCCGAAGCGGCTCTGCTGCAGCCGGCCTATATTCGGATCCTCGTGGGAGAATCCGTCGCTCTCGCGATTCTGCCAGGACACTTTTGCCGTAACGCTCGTGCGGTCGGAGACGGCAAACCGACCGGCAAGGCGCGCGCCCGTGATCTCGCGATTGTTGACGTCATCTCGACCACTCTGGACGTTGTCGATAAAGCCGCCGAGATCGCTCCGGTATATCACGCCGCGCAAGGCCGCGGTTTCTGACACCAGCGGCGCATTGAAGATCGCGGAGATGCCATACCCGGTTTCGCCGTGCTCCGTTGACGTCATCGTCGTATCCAACTCGAAGAACGAGGCCTCAAAGTCGGGCTGGTTCGTCACGATGCGAATGGCGCCGCCCATCGAACCCGCGCCGAACAGAGTGCCC
>JBFJQO010000204.1:0-4891 GCA_041616535.1 Woeseiaceae bacterium
CGCAGCAACAGGTACGGCCGGCCGTTCGGCGTCCTGTCGAGCTGCGTCGAAACGGTGACGACGTCGGGCCCGCACATCGCGGCGAGCTGCTTGCCGTATTTGTCATCGGTGCTGACGATGCGATGCGCCGGTTCACAATCAAGGAACAGCCGGGCCTTGCTGTCGAAGTATTCGCGCATGTCGGCGTGATAGTCGAGGTGGTCACGCGTCAGATTCGTGAAGATCGCCGTGTCGAAACGGACACCGGCCACACGTGCCTGAGACAGGGCATGCGACGACACTTCCACGGCAGCGTAGTCTGCGCCCGCGTCGACGAACTCCGCGAGGCGGCCGTGCAGCTCGACGGCTGCCGGCGTCGTCATGCCCGCGGCCCCTGCGACCGTGCCGACGCCATGGCCGAGCGTACCGAGATAGGCGCATTTTCTGCCGAGCAGTTCGGCAGCCTGCGCGATCATCCAGGCGACCGTCGTCTTGCCGTTGGTGCCGGTCACGCCGATCACGCCGAGTTGCTTCGACGGGCGGCCAAAGAACCGGTTGGCGATCTCGCCGAGCTTGCCGGCCAGGTCGTCGACCGCGATCAGCGGGACGCCGCATTCTGCCGGCTCGGTTCCCGTGCTGCGGTCCCACGCGACCGCGCACACACCGGCGCGGCGCGCCTCATCGAAAAAGTCGAGACCGTGGTTCGTCAGTCCTGCGACCGCGAGGAACAGGTAGCCCTTGCCAAGACGGCGGCTGTCGCTTGAAATCCCCTGCACGGCCAGGGCGGGCGCATCCGCGTAACCCTGCAGCAGGTCGGTGAGCGTCGGCATCATCGTCATCTGTTCGGCCGGCATGTTCATTGAACCTCCGAACGCGCGGCGATGGCCTGCATCACGCTGCCCGGGTCGCGGGCCGGCGTGGTGTCGGGCGGCACGGCCAGCAGCCGCAGAGACTCGGACATGACGTTCGCAAACACGGGTGCCGCGACGTCGCTGCCGTAATAGAGTTCGCCGCCGGGTTCGTCGATGACGACGACCGTGACGAGACGGGGATCGCTGGCCGGCGCAAGACCGGCGAAGATCGAGATGTACTTATCTTCCGAGTAGCCGCCCGAGGCGAATTTCCAGGCCGTACCGGTCTTGCCTGCGATGCGGTAGCCGTCGACGGCGGCCTTGGTGCCCGTGCCGCCCGGCCGCACGACTTCCTCGAGCATGCGGCGTACCGCCGCCGCCGTTTCGACAGAAACCACGCGTTCGCCGTCGTTCGGCTCATCGAGCGCAATCAGCGATACCGGCCGCATCTCGCCACCGTTGCCGATGGCGGAGTAAGCTTGCGCCAGCTGCAGCGGCGTCACGGAAATGCCGTAACCGTAGGCGAGCGTCGCCTGGCTGATCGGACGCCAGTTGCTGTAGTGCGTGAGCATGCCGGCGGACTCGCCCGGGAAGCCGCTCGTCGTCAGTTCGCCGAGACCGAAATGCATCATGGTTTCCCAGAGCTGGTCGGCCTGCAGCGTCATCGCGAGTTTCGTGATTCCGACGTTCGATGACCGCGCAAGGATCGTGGTCAGGCTGACGCGACCGAGATTGCGCATGTCCTCGATCTTCTTCGGCCCGACGACGACATAGCCGGGCGCCGTGTCGATGATGCTTGACGGCCGGTACTGCCCGCTTTCGAGCGCGGCCGCGACAACCAGCGGCTTGAGGCTCGATCCGGGCTCGAAGATGTCCGTAATGGCACGATTGCGATAGCGTTCCGCCGCAAGCTGGGAGCGGTCGTTGGGGTTGTAGGTCGGCTGGTTGACCATCGCGAGGACTTCGCCGGTCAGCACGTCGAGCACGACGATCGAACCCGAGCGTGCATTTTGCTGGCGAATCGCCGACTTGAGCGTGCGGTACGCGAGATACTGCAGTCTCAGGTCGATGCTCGTGCGCAGGTCCTTGCCGTGGTGCGGCGGCCGGATGCTCGCCACGTTCTCGATCGAGCGGCCGAGGCGATCCTTGAGCACGCGTTTGGCGCCGGACTCGCCAGCGAGCCAGTGATTGAAGGCGAGTTCGAGGCCTTCCTGCCCTTCGTCGTCGATGTTCGTAAAGCCGACGAGATGGCCCGTGACCTCCGAGGCCGGGTAGTAGCGACGGTATTCACGCTGGACGTTGATGCCCGGCAATTTCAGCGCCAGCACTTCGGCCGCCTGCTCCGGGCTCAGGTGGCGCTTCAGGAAGAGAAATTCCTTGTCCATGCTTCGCGTAATGCGGCGCATGAGCATCTGCGAGTCGACGTCGAGCACGCGGGCAAGTCCCGGGATGCTGTCCACGGCGGGCGCGAATTGTTTCGGGTTGGCCCAGATCGAGTCCACCGGCGTGCTGATCGCGAGCGGTTCTCCGTTTCGATCGGTGATCGTGCCGCGATGGGCCGAGATCTTCTCGGTGCGCAGGTGCCGCGAATCGGCTTGCTCATTGAGAAAATCGGTGTCCAGCACCTGCAGGTGAATGGCGCGCGCGACGAGCGTCGCCGCGATGAGCCCGAAGAACGCCGTGACGAACATTACCCTGCCTGCGAAGCGCCGGGTAGCCTGTTGCTTTGTCTGTGCGCCGCGCCTCATTGCCGCTCGATGACGAAAATTTCCGTGGCTTCGGGCCGCACCAGGGACAGGTCGTCGACGGCGACCTGTTCGATACGGGCATGCTGGGCCCAGGTGCTCTGCTCGATCTGCAGCTGACCCCATTCGATATTCAACTGGTCGCGCTCGTGCGTGAGCCCCTCGAGCTCGACGAACAGCTTGCGCGACTCGTGCTTCGTGTACACGAGCGCCATGGCGCTGAGTACGCAAACCACCGCGAACACGAACACGAGCAGGAAAGATTGCCGTCCGGTGTGCATCAGGTGCGCTCCGCGACACGCAGCCGCGCACTGCGCGCGCGGCGGTTGGCGGCGATCTCCTCGGCGGTCGCCGTGACGGGCTTGCCCACGGTCACGAGTTTCGGCCGGTGCGCCTCGGGGATGTCCGGCATGCCGCGGTACTGCTCGGGCTCGCGTGACGCAGCGCGCATGAAGCGCTTGACGATGCGGTCCTCGAGCGAATGGAAACTGATGACACATAGGCGCCCGCCCTTTCTCAGGACGTTGAGCGCCTGCGCAAGCACGGCCTCGAGCTGCTCGAGTTCGGCGTTGACCGCAATGCGAATCGCCTGGAAGGTCTTGGTCGCCGGGTGGATCTTGCGGCCGCGTTGCGGCTTCGCGGCTTCGACGATTCGCGCAAGCTGCGCCGTGCGCGAGATCGGTCCCTGCGCGCGGGCACGCACGATGGCGCGCGCGATGCGCGACGCGGCCGTTTCTTCTCCGAATTGTCTCAATACCCTGCTCAATGTCTTTTCATCCACGCTGTCGAGCCACTCGCTGGCCGCCGTTCCGGAATCCGGGTCCATGCGCATGTCGAGCGGGCCATCGCGCAGGAAACTGAATCCCCGACCGGGTTCATCCAGCTGCGGCGAGGAGACACCCAGGTCGAAGAGCAGGCCGTCGATCCGGCCGACGAGATCCCGTTCACCCAACATTGTCTCGAGTTGCGCAAAACTGCCCCTGATCAGTTCGAAGCGCGGGTCTGCAGCCAGGGAAGCCGGCACGGCGGCAATCGCTTGCGGGTCGCGATCGATGGCGATCAGTCGCCCGTTATTGCCCAGCCGTTTCAGTATTTCCCTGCTGTGTCCCCCTCGCCCGAAGGTTCCATCGACGTAACAGCCGTCGACTTTGATATTCAGCCCTTCAAGGACCGGCCCCAGCAGCACGGGCACATGCTCGTTGCTGCTCATACGACGATGAAGCGCCCTAGAACGCGATCGACTCGAGGTCGGGCGGCAACTCACCGTCGTCGTCCTGCCCCAGCCATGCATCGCGTTTCTCGTTCCAGGTCGCCTCATCCCAAAGTTCAAACTTGTTGCCCTGCCCGATCAGCATTGCCTGGCGGTCGAGGCTCGCGAACTCCCGCAGCTCTTTCGAGACGAGAATCCGGCCGCTCGCATCCATGTCGACCTCGGTCGCATAACCGACCATAATTCGCACAATGCGACGTGCCGCCTTGTTCATGCTCGGAAGGCGCACGAGCTTGCGTTCGAGTTCCTCCCAGTCGGGCAGTGGATAGACGAGAAGGCAGTGATCCTTATCGACGGTAACGATGATC
This sequence comes from Woeseiaceae bacterium, assembly GCA_041616535.1. Lineage (GTDB taxonomy): Bacteria > Pseudomonadota > Gammaproteobacteria > Steroidobacterales > Woeseiaceae > UBA1847. Next base: position 4,154 of record JBFJQO010000204.1, read on the forward strand.
TGGCCATCACAACGGGCAGCAAGCCGCTCCCGGTACCGGGTCGGTATTGCCATACGCCCCTTGGCGTCCAACGTGACTTTGGTGGCCCCTCGAAACACGACTTAAGGTGTAGGCCGCCGTTTTCGCTCTTCTGGCACGAAATACGGGCGGGCTGCCCATCTCCTCCCACTTTTATCCACTTTTCAACACTATAGGAAACGGTTCCGTCGACCGTCAACAAGAAATCTCAATTATTTGTTGTTCTACAGGGACTTAGGGGCGATTCGGTGGCCCAATTCGGGCAAATTGTGGCAGCTTTCGCGCTAACGAAATCAGATGCTTATAGCTACTTCTTCGATTAGCACTTAGAAAAACGTCGCCAAGCGGCGACAGGCGTGGCCTGCGGAGGGCCCGCCGCGCGTTTCGCGCAATCTTGGGAAGGTGGGAAAGCCGGAGCCGGCAATAAGCCGGGTTCTGTCGAGAGCAACCATTCATCTGGGATAGCCGTCACCGGCTACCTCGAGCAACCTACCCGGGAGCCCGTTCGGATCCGACGGTTCGCGACGCCTTCGCGCCGCTGTGCTCCCCTATTTGGTCTTGCTCCGGGCGGGGTTTACCGTGCCGCGAGCTGTTACCAGTCGCGCGGTGCGCTCTTACCGCACCTTTTCACCCTTACCGGCCAAACGGCCGGCGGTATCTTTTCTGTGGCACTTTCCGTGGGCTCGCGCCCCCCAGGCGTTACCTGGCGCCGTGTCCGAA
>JBFJQO010000205.1:0-4761 GCA_041616535.1 Woeseiaceae bacterium
GACCGCCTGACGGCCGAGCGCCGCGGCGTGCGGGCCTTCCTCGAGTTCGTGCGCGATCACCGCAATCTCTACCGTATCGTCGCCGAGGCGCAGTTCGTCGCCGAGGATGCGTTTCGCGAATACTACAATTCGTTCGAGCAGTCCTACCGGCAGAACCTCAAGACCGCCGTCGGCAAAGGCGAGATCCGGGAAGGCGACGCAGAAGTCTGGTCCTGGGCGCTGATCGGCATGACCGTGTTCCTCGGCATGCGTTTCGCGCTGTGGGACGACGAACACTCGATCGAGGAGACGGCGAACGCCGCGGCCGACCTGATCTCCCGGGGCATGGCGGTGCCCGGAAAGTGAGAACGACGACGTGCTGATTCCGGACATCACGGCCAAGCGCGCCGAACTCGCGCCCGACAGGACGGCGTTTCGCGATCTCGTCAACGGCAAGACGCTGACCTACGCGGAGCTCGACGAGAACGCGGGCCGCGTCGCGGGACTGATGCGAGAGCGCGGCGCCTCTAAAGGCAGCCGCGTCGCCATCCTGTGCCGCAACCGCATCGAGTTCTTCGAGATATTGTTCGCGTGCGCCAAGCTCGGCGCCGTGCTCGTGCCGCTGAACTGGCGCATGCCGGCCGCCGAGATTCTGCCGCTCGTCGAGGAAGCGACACCCGCGATACTGTTTTTCGGTGAGGAAGATGCGAGTGTCGCGGCAGCGCTCGGCATCGAGGGCATGTCGCCGATAGCACTCGATGCCGCCGACGGCTATGCGAGCCTGCGCGATGCCGCGGACGTCGTACGCGGCCGCCCGCTCTGGCCGGCTGACGAGACCTGGTACCTGCTGTACACGTCGGGCACCACGGGCAAACCCAAGGCCGTGATCCAGACCTACGGCATGGCGATTGCGAACTACGTGAACATACGCCAGGCCATGTCGATCGCCGACGATACGACGCTCAACTACCTGCCGCTGTTTCACACGGCCGGCATCAACCTCGTCACGCTGCCGACGCTGATCGAAGGCGGTGAGAACCTCGTCCTGCCGGGCTTCGAACTCGATAAAGTGGTCGAATTGCTGCAGGCCGGCACGCTCGATACGTTCTTCGCCGTGCCCGCCGTGTACCAGCAGATCAGCCTGCACCCGTCGTTTGCGCAGATGGACCTGGGCCGGATTCGCAACTGGGGCTGTGGCGGCGCACCGATGCCCGACGACCTCATCGCGAAGTACCTCGATCGCGGCGCGCGCGTCTGCAACGGCATGGGCATGACCGAGACGGGACCGACCGTATTCATCATGGAGCCGTCGATGTGCGAGCACAAGATCGGCTCCGTCGGCAAGCCGCAGGTGCTCTGCGCCGTGCGCCTGGTCGACAAGGAAGGCAACGATGCCGACGAGGGCGAGCTGTGGTTTGCAGGCCCCGGCGTCACACCGGGCTACTGGAACAACGACGCAGCCACGGCCGCCACGTTCGCCGACGGCGGCTGGCTCAAGAGCGGCGACATCGCCCGGCGCGACGCGGACGGCTTCTACTACATCGTCGGGCGCATCAAGGACATGTACATCTCGGGCGGCGAGAACGTCTACCCGGCCGAGGTCGAGAACGTGCTCGCGGCGCATCCCGACATCCTCGAGGCCGCGGTGGTCGCGATCCCCGACGATCGCTGGGGCGAGGTCGGCTGCGCCTACCTGTTGCCGCATCCCGGCCACGAGATTCCGGACGACGAGTCGGTCACGCGTTACTGCCGCGAACACCTCGCGCCGTACAAGGTCCCGAAGCGCTACGTCACGGTCGAGGACTTCCCGCGGACGGCCGCGGGCAAGATCCAGAAACACCTGCTAGGCGAGAACGCATGAAACACGCATCGATCGAACGCGCCCTGACGCAGCAGGACTTCGACGCCTTCGCGGCCCTGAGCGGCGACGACAACCCGATCCACGTCGATCCCGAATTCTCGGCGCGCACGCGCTTTGGCCGTACCGTGTCGCACGGCATGTTGCTGTACACGGTGCTGCGCGGACTCGTCGATCGCATTGCACCGGGCGCCGTGCAACGCTCCCAGGACCTGCAATTCCCGGCACCGACCTATGCCGACGAACTCATGCGCTTCTCAGCCAAGATTGTCGAGACGCACGGCGACACCGTGACCATCGCGGTAGACTGCCGGCGTGTCGACGAAGACGTCGTTACGTGCACGGGCCGCTCGGTCCTGCAGAAGGAAGCGGCGTGAGCGCACAGTTCGAACCGGGGCGGGCCGCCGAGGTCTCGCGCAGTTTCACGGCGGACGACGTTGCGAGCTACGTGGCACTCGGCGGACACACGGGTTCCGCCGATACCGTACCCGAGCCGCTCATCAATGCGCTGTTTTCCTACCTGCTGGGTGTCCGGCTGCCGGGCCTCGGCACGAACTATCTCAAACAGGAAAGCCGCTTCATGGCGCCGGCCGCGCTGGGCGATACGCTGACGGCACGCGTCGCGATCACGCGGCACAGGCCCGAGAAGTTTCTCGTGGACCTCAGGACGACCTGTCACGCGAGCGACGGCGCCCTCGTCTGCGACGGGCGGGCGCTCGTTTACGTGCGGGACGTCGGACAATAAGGATGGTGACGAAGATGCTGGATGAAACACAGGAGCGGCCGTCGGATGCCGCCGTGATGCTGAAGCGGCTCATCAACGACGAGCGCTGGGTGCAACCCGAGCACGCGGAGCGCATGAACCGCGAGCTGCGCGGCCTGCTGGCCAATGCCACGATGGGCATGTCACCGATCGAGGTCGCGATGGCCGTTTTCGACTGGTTCGGGCACCTCGCGATTTCCCCGGGCAAGATGTTCGAACTCGCGGAAAGCATCGTCCGCAAGGCCATGGAGCTGGCGCGCTTCAGCGGCGAGGCGCTGCTCTCGAAAGAGACGCTTCCCGGCTCGGACACGCGCCGTATGAAAAGCGATGCGTGGCAGCGCTGGCCGTTCAACGTCATGGCAAAGGGGCACGATCTCGCGAAGGCCTGGGCCACGGAGCTGACGACCGGCATCGAGGGGGTACGCCCCGAGCACGAAGCTTTCGTCGAGTTCCTCGCGCGCCAGATCGCCGAATTGCTCTCGCCGGCCAACGTGCCCGCCCTGAACCCCGACGTCATCAAGGCAACGTGGCAGGAGCGCGGCGCCAACCTCACGCGCGGCGTGAAGAATCTCGTCGACGACCGGCGGCGCATTGCCCGGGGTCAACCGCTGCAGGGCCGCGAGGAGTTCGAGGTCGGCAGGCACCTCGCGATCACCCCGGGCAAGGTGATCTACGAGAACGCGCTGATCGAGCTGATCCAGTACGAACCGGCCACCGAGCGCGTCGGCGCCGAGCCCGTGCTGATCATCCCGGCCTGGATCATGAAGTACTACATCCTCGACCTCGAGCCCGAGAAGTCGCTCGTCAGGTTCCTCGTCGAACAGGGCCATACTGTGTTCATCGTGTCGTGGAAAAACCCGACCGCCGCCGAGAGCGACATGGACATGGACGACTACCTCCACAACGGCGTCATGAACTCGATCGACGCCGTGACGACCATAACGGGGGCGCCCAAAGTCCACGCCGTCGGCTATTGCCTCGGCGGGACGCTGCTGTCCATCGCCGCGGCCTACATGGCACGCGAGGGCGACGACCGGTTGCAGTCGATGTCGCTGTTCGCCTCGCAGATCGATTTCCGCGATGCGGGCGAGATCACGCTGTTCCTCGGCGAGAGCACCCTGACCTTCCTCAAGGCGCGCATGGGCAAGAAAGGCTTCCTCGATATCGAGAGCATGGTCAACGCGTTCACATCGCTGCGCGTGGCCGACCTCGTCTACGCGCCGGCCGTCGACCGCTACCTGCTCGGCCGGGACCGCAAGCTCAACGGGCTCTTGGCCTGGAACGAGGACGGCACGCGCCTGCCGTGCCGCATGCACGGCGAGTACCTGCGCACGTGCTATCTCGACAACGATCTCGCCGAAGGCCGTTACGAAGTCGCCGGCGTGCCCGTCTGCGTCGGCGACATCGGCACGCCGACCTTCCTGCTCGGAACGGTCACGGATCACGTTGCCCCGTGGAAATCCGTCTACAAGGCGCGGCGCCTGATGAACAACGAGCTGACGATCGTGCTGACGACGGGCGGCCACAACGCCGGCATCGCCTGCGGCCCGGACCACCCGCGCCGCACTTACCGGATGGCCGTGCGCAAGCCGGGCGATCTCTACATGGATCCTGATCGCTGGGCCGCCGAGACCGACTCGCATGACGGTTCCTGGTGGCGTGCGTGGAGCGACTGGCTCGTCGAGCGCACGAGCGGCGACCGTGAGCCGCCGCCCTTGGGGGCGCCCGATGCAGGCTACGCCGTGTTGCGCGATGCGCCCGGGCGGTACGTCTTCGGGTAATGATGGAGACACGCCCCATGACGGCCACGAGCGACGGCTTGGTGCTGACATCGTTTGGCGAGGAAATCGCCACCATCACGCTGAACCGCCCCGGGCGGCACAACAGCCTCGTGCCGCCGATGCTCGATGCCCTCATCGGTGCCATTGACGAGGTCGAGGCGCGGACCGATGTCCGCGCCGTTGTCCTCACCGCGAACGGAACGTCGTTTTCGACGGGCGGCGACGTGCGGGGCTTTCTCGACAACGCATCGCGCATCGAAGACTACGCCGCCGACATCGTCGGCCGGCTCAACGAAGCCGTCGCACGCCTGATCGAATCGACACTCCCGGTCATCGTGGCTGTCGACGGCCAGGTCACGGGCGGCTCGCTCGGCCTCGTC
>JBFJQO010000206.1:0-4753 GCA_041616535.1 Woeseiaceae bacterium
ACCGTGACGACGTCGCCGTTGACGAGCAGCAGGTCGGCGATCGGAACGGCGTCCTGCTCGCCCGTGCGGTCGCAAGCGCCGAGCAGTACGGTCGCGATCGCACTCACGAGGGGCAGCAGCATTCGAAGGGTTGTCATAAGCGCAATTCCAGGCGATGGCTGCGAGCGCTAGCGCTCGTACACGACGTTCCCGCTGACGATCGTCATCAGGATCTTCCCGTTCAGGATGTCGGACGGACTTTCGTCCGCGAGCACGAACGGATCGATATCGAGCACCGTGAGGTCCGCCCAGCGGCCGACCTCGATGGTGCCGGTGTCGTCTTCGCGAAAACTCGCGTAGGCCGACCAGTTCGTGTATGCGCGAACCGATTCCTCGGACGTGAGGCGCTGCTCGGCGTACCAGCCGCCCTCGGGCCGCAGGTTCTTGTCCTGTCGCGTGATGGCGGAGTGCAGGCCGTAGAAGATGCTGTGATCCGAGCCCGGGTTGTCGGAATTGAACGTGATGCCCGCGCCGGTCTCCCGCAGCGAACGCCACGCGTAGGCGCCGAGGATGCGTTCCGGGCCCACGCGCTCCTCGGCCCAGGTCTTGTCTTCCATGGCGTGCGGCGGTTCCATCGATGCAATGATGCCGAGTTCGCCGAAGCGGGGGATGTCGTCCGCGGCGATGACCTGCGCGTGTTCGACGCGATGGCGATGGTTGCGCGTGGACGGATCGTCCGCGAACACCGCTTCGAGGATACCCAGCGCCTCGCGATTGCCGGCGTCGCCGATCGCGTGAATCGCGACCTGGAAACCCGCCTTCATCGCCGCGGCGTTGAGCGCCTGGTCGAAGCCGTAGCCCTCACCGCTGACACCACGATGACCGGGTTGGTCCGCGTAGTCGTAGAGCAGCCGCGCGCCGCGTGAGCCGAGCGCACCGTCGTAGTACGCCTTGACGGCGCGCGTGACGAGCATGCTGTCGTTGTCTGTGTCGGGACCCTTGTCGATCCATTGCCGGATGAGATCCTCGTCGCGCAGCGACAACATGGCGTAGACACGGATCGGCAAGCGGCCTTCGTCCTCGAGCTGTTCGAGCACGCTCATGGCGCGCGCGCCCACGCCGGCCTCGTGCACGGCGACGTAGCCGTCCGCGGCCATCTGCTCGAGCCCGATCAGCACCTGCCTGATCAGCGTCTCGCGCGATGGCGCCGGCACGATAGCGTCGAGCATCGTCGTCGCGCGATTGAGAAACAGACCGTTCGGCTGGCCGTCTTCGCCGAGCCGCATCTCACCCCCTGTCGGTACCTCGCTGTCCGCGCTGATACCGCCGGCATCGAGTGCCGCCTGGTTGGCCCAGGCCGCGAACCCGTGCAGGCTGTCGAGGAAGACCGGGTGATTCGGCACGGCTTCGCTCAGCAACAGCTTGTCGGGATAGCGGTCGGCCCAGGCGCCTTCATCCCAGCCCGCCCCGAATATCCACTCGCCGGCCGGCACCGACCTGGCGCGCTCTGCGACCAGCGCCACTGCCTCTTCCTCGGTGGCGATGCCGGTCAAGTCGACCGCGTCGAGCTTCGCGCCGAGATCGAACACGTGCGTATGCGAATCAACCAGGCCCGGGATGACGGTGGCGCCGGCAAGGTCGACGACGCGGGTCGATTCACCCTGTAACTGAAGCGCGTCCGCGGAATCGCCGACGAACACGATTTGACCGCCCCGAGTGGCGACCGCCGCGGCGTCCGGTTGCCATCCGGATTCGTTGCGCGGCGCATCGGGTGCGAGCGTGCCGTCGCGGGCGGGCTCGCCCCAATCCAGCGTGTAGACGCGGGCATTGACCAGGATCAGGTCGGCAGCGGCTTCTTCGTGGACGTCGGCCGGCTCCGGCCCGCAGGCGGCGAGCAGGGCGGCCACAGCGGCCAGGGCCCATCTCGCCGGGCGCGCCGCGGCGACCATCAGCTTTCTGCAACCAGCGCTCTGAGCGCGTCCCAGTCGCCGCTCTGCTCGGCCTCGGCGACGCGCTGTTGCATGACCGCGATCGACTCATCGAGTTCGCCGACCATGGCCTGGAAAGCTCGTTCGCCGCGCAGCGAATCGAGGTAGGGGTCGATCGCCAAAGGCCAGCCGTTGGCGGCGACGGTTCCCCGGAAGCCGTCGTCGATGGCCTCGCGGAACGTGGCCAGCGCATCGGCAGTCTTGCCCTGCAGTGCCAGGATCTGCACGTCACGTATGCCGTGCCCGCCGTAGCCGATCCGGGGCAGCGTGCGAACGACAGGCAGTGCCATGTCGAGCAGCGCGTCGGCACGCCGGGTCTCGCCGAGTTTCTGCAGGATGAAGGCGTACCGGACCAGGTTGGCGACGTTGAAAACACCGATCTCCGGGTCCGCATCGTCGGCAAACTCCGGGTTGCGAAGCTCGGCATACTTGCGCGCTTTTTCGAAGTCGCCGGCAAACATGGCGAAACCGGCAACCAGGGATAATGAGAACTGCCTGGGTTTCTCGACGCCCTCGATCGAGTTCTCGATGATGTCGGCGGCGCCCGCGAAATCGCCCTGAAAGGCCCGTTCCATGCCGAGGCCATACACGTACATCGGATGGTCGGCGGTGACGTCGGAATACAATTCCACGATCTTCTCGTATTCGCCGAACTCGATGTACGCGCCGACCATCGATCCACCGCCGAGCGGATCGGCGCTCAGTTCCCAACCTTTCCTTCCCCACGCGAGAGCCTCGTCCATCCGGCCGAGACCCTGTAAGTGCTGCGCGAGGTTCTGGTAGCCCGTCGGCCAATCGGGATGAATTTCGACGGCCTTGACGTACAAATCGAGCGCTTCTTCATGCTGTCCCCGAAAGGCGTACAGGCCCGGCAGATTGGCGTAGGGAATTCTCCCGAGCGGGTCGACCCGCAGCGACTCGTGAAAGAGCTCGATCGCCTCCTCGATGCGCAGCTGCGATCCGCGGACGGAGGCAAACCACATGTACGCTTGCGCGCTGTTCGGGTTGAGCGCCAGCGCCGCAACGAAGTGGGCCTCGGCCTCCTCGAGACCGGGCCCGGTACGGGTCTCTTCCCACATCTTGTGCTTCAACAGGCCGAGCGAGGCGTGTGCGTCCGAAAGGTCGGGATTCAGCGACAGCGCTTTATCGAGCGCTGCCTCGGCGACACTGAACGCTTCGTCGGCCGACAGTGCCTGGTGATTGTTGAGGAGCAGCAATACGCTGTCGGCGAGACCCGAATAGGCTTCCGCGTAATCCGGGTCCAGCGCGATCGCCTCTTCGAATTGTTGGCGCGCCGTCAACAATGTATCGAGCCGCCGCTTGTAGAGGTTGTCGCGACCCTGCGTGTAAAGGTTGTAAGCGGCCAGGCTGTCGGTGGGTATGTTAGCGAGACGTGACTGCTCTTCGTTCGTGAGCGTGGCCTTCAGCGCCCGTGCGATCTCCGCGGATATCTCGCTCTGTATCGCAAACAGGTTGGCCGCGCTGAGTTGCCGGTCGTAGCTCTTCGCCCAGATATGATCGTCGGTCGATGCATCGATCAGCTGGGCATTGATCCTGACGTTGTTGCCGACACGTTGCACCGCACCCTCGAGCACCGTCCCGACGCCGAGCTCTGCGGCGATCTCCCGCAGGTTCTTGGCGGTTTCCCGGTACTCCATCACCGACGTGCGGGAGATGACTTTCAGCGCGCCGATGTTTGCGAGGCGAGTGAGCACGTCGTCATGGATGCCGTCGGCAAACAACTGGTTTTCCGGATCGGTGCTGCGACTCGTGAACGGAAGAACGGCGATGGACTGGCGATCGACAGCCGCCACTGGCGGCGCATCGCCATTGCGCATGCCGGTGAAATTCAGGGTGACGGAGATCGCCAGCGCAACGACGAGCAGACCGATGATCATCAAGTCGAGTCTGCGGCCGGTCCTGGGTGCCACTGACTTTGAACGATCGACGTTCTTCTCGAGCTTGAGCCCCTCGGGCGTGACCTCGAACACCCAGGCCACGACGAGCGACACGAGAAACCCGGCAACGACGACTATGACGTAATTCTGGAACGCCGTTTCCGATGCGCCGAAGGTAGGCAACAGCACCGAGCCCGCCTCGATGATGATCCAGGCGACCAGTGCGTAGGCAGCAGCGACGCGCAATACGTTGCGGCGTTTCAGTTCCGACACGAATGAGGTCATGACCGTCATTATCGCCTACAGCGCGCCCGAGTGCAGTATGGACCTTAGAGTGTTGCGGGGCGATTTGGTTTCGCGCCGTGCGGGACTCAGTAAGCGACCGACATCCTCTTCCGCACAAACCTTGCCTGTTCGGCCTCGTCGATCAGCGCCATGGCGAAATCGGCACGCGACAAGCGGGTTCTGCCGCGGTCGTCTTCGAGGGCCCGGTCACCGCCGATGCGGAAGACGCCGGTACGCGGCCCGTTCGTGAAGTTCTTCGGCGGCGTAACGTAAGTCCAGCGCACGTCGTCGACCTTGCGGTAGAACTCGAGCGCGAGGATCTGGCCGAGAATCTCCACCTCGAGGTCTTTCGGCAGCAGGATCTTCGGCAGTTTCTCGGCGAATACCACGCCCGGCTCGACCTCGAGCGATCCCGAGCCGCCGACGTGCAGCAGTCGCGGCGCGCTGTCACCCATCGTGAACAGGGCATCGACGAGCGTCTCCGCGGCGATGAACTGCAGTGCGCTCGCAGGTTCTCCCGAATCGCCGATCACACCACGTACCGACAGGATGACGACGTCCTTTCCCGCAACGGTCTCGGTGACGCTGGCCCTGTCGAGGAGG
>JBFJQO010000207.1:0-4750 GCA_041616535.1 Woeseiaceae bacterium
GCCACACGGTCTGGCCGACGGCACTCGTCATCGATGCCGCCGGCATCATCCGTTACACGCAGTTATCGAGACACATCTCCGACCGGCCCGACCCGGCCGTGCTGCTGCGCGAGATCCGCAAGACGCTCAGAACCTGACGCCTGTGGCCTTGCAGAGGCAGCGCATGGAGGGGCTCCGCCGCCTTGATCGACCACTCGACCGTGCGTTGAAGATGAAGCGTAACGCAACGTCGAGCACGTCGTCCTCGTAGCGCGGCTTGTTTACCTTGAACCAATCGCGGTTGTTGTTCGCGGCGAGTTCCTCGAGCAAGCCGATCGTGCGTTTCTCGAATTCGGTGTAACGCGCCATCGTCAGCAACAGGCGGAATCCGCCCCGGGCAGGCGGAGGCGTACCGAGTTGTCTCGAATTCCCGGTTTCACAGGGTCTGTTTCTCTATTATTGGATTCTCCGTGCCTGATTAAAGCAAAAACGAAGGTCCATTTTATTTTCGACATGCTTACCGACCCCTGGTTCTACGTGGCGGCGATACCCGCGGTGCTGTTGTTCGGCATCGCCAAGGGTGGCTTCGGCGGTGCATTCGGTGTGCTGGCCGTGCCGATACTGTCGCTCGTCGTCTCGCCCGTGCAGGCGGCGGGCATCCTGCTCCCGATCCTGTGCTTCATGGACCTGCTCGGCTTGTGGGCCTACCGCGGCAAGTGGGTCGCAGCGGAATTGCGCGTCCTCCTGCCCGCCGCCGTACTCGGCATCGGCATCGGAACGCTGTTGTTCGGCTACATGAGCGTGGCCGTGATTCGGCTGATCGTGGGTGCCGTGGCCTTGTGGTTCGCGGTGCATTACTGGGTGAAACTGCGTGCGAGCGACGACGAACGCCTGCCCGACCTGCCGCGAGCTGCGGGCATCGCGGGCGCGGCAGGGGCGGGATTCACGAGTTTCATCGCGCACGCGGGCGGGCCTCCGCTGACAATGTACTTGCTGCGTCGGCCGCTGGACAAGACCGGCTTCGTGGCCACGACCGTCGTGTTCTTCGCGGTCGTGAACTACGTCAAACTCGTACCGTATGCGTGGCTCGGCCAGTTGTCGCTCGACAACCTGACCGCCTCACTCGTGCTTGCACCCCTTGCTCCGCTGGGCATCGCCCTGGGCATCTGGCTGCACCGCAACATTGCGGACCGGCATTTCTTCCGGTTCGCGCACCTGGTGCTGTTTGTCGTGTCGCTGAAGCTGATCAGCGACGGGATCAGGGGCCTCTGGTGACCGTCCGATCCCGCACTTGCCTATCGATTATTCCGGGATCACGTTGTCCGCTTGCGGGCCTTTCTGCCCCTGAGACACTTCCATCGTGACCTTCTGACCTTCCTTGAGCGACTTGAATCCTTCCATCTGGATGGCCGTATGGTGCACGAACACATCCTGACCGCCTTCTCGCTCGATGAAACCAAATCCCTTGTCGTCATTGAACCACTTGACGGTTCCTTCAACTCTTTCGCCTGACATAAAACAAAACTACCTCTTACACAAACATGCCGCCCAACGGGCGGTCCCGACGTCACCTCTCTGGGCGACGACAGCCAAGATGGTACCCGCTCTTTCAAGACAATTACCTAACAAATTACGGACTTGCGGCGGATTTGTCGGTCCCTGCCGCCCAATATTGCTGTGATTAAAGGGGTTTATGGAAATATTCTCCCGCCAGGAAAAATCCCGAGAAAGCGGATTCGGAGCCTGAAATTGTCCGCAATTGCGCAATATGGAACGCGGTCAGGGCCGCCGGTTCACAAACTGGCGGCCGAGTTTGGACACCGCATCACAGCCGATCAGCGCCAGCGTCCGGCGCAACTCGTCGCGCAGCAGGCCGAGTGCTCGCTCGACCCCGGCCCGGCCGCCCGCGGCGAGCGGATACAGGTACGCACGGCCGATCCCGCAGGCGTTGGCGCCCAGCGCAAGCGCCCTGACGATGTGGCTGCCGCGCCGGACGCCGCCGTCGCAAATGATCTCGAGCCGGTCGCGGAGCGCGTCCGCGACCTTCGCGATGCAGTCCACGGGCGCCGGCGCTCCGTCGAGTTGCCGGCCGCCATGGTTCGAGAGCATGACGGCCGTCGCGCCGGACTCGACCGCGCGTCGGCAATCCTCGACGGTTTGCACGCCCTTGATAACGAGCGGACCGCCCCACTCCCCGGCCAGCCACTCGACGTCCTTCCAGGTCAGTGAGCGGTCGAACTGGCTGTCGATGAATTCCATGACGCTCATGTCGGTAAAACTCGGCGCGTTCTCGGCCGACGTGATATTGACGAGTTCCATGTCCTTGCGCACCACGGCCCGATACAACCAACCGGGGTGGCGCAGCATGCTCGGCACGCTGCGCAATGCGGGCCGGGCCGAAGCCATCATGCCGTAGTGATTGTCGCGCTCGCGGTTGCCGGCAACGGGCGTATCGACGGTCAGGCACAGGGCCGTGTAGTTGCTCGCCTTGCAGCGCTCGACGAACTCGCGCGTCAGGCCGCGATCCTTGAAGACATAGATCTGGTAGACCTTGGGCCCGTCACCGATCTCGCCGATGGCTTCGATCGAGGTCGTGCCGACGGTCGACAGGCTGTACGGCATGCCGAACGCCTCGGCTGCCTTCGCCACGGCCGGTTCGCCGTCGGCGTGAAACAATTTCGATGCCCCGGTCGGCGAGATCATGACTGGCCAGTCCACGGCCTTGCCGAACAAGGTCGAACGCGTGTCGATGGAACCGACGTCCGATAATTGTGCCGGCTGCAATTCGTAGTCGTTGAACGCGTCCGTATTGCGGCGCATCGTCCACTCGTCGTCGGCGCCGCCGTCGATATAATGAAAAACGGGCGCAGGCAGGCGACGCTTCGCGATGCGCCTGAAGTCCATGACGTTGAAGCAGCGATCGATACCCATGGACCGGATTATGCCGCATGATCCGCCGCAATGTCCGACAGCAGCGTCAAACGCACGCAGTACGAGATCGCGCCGTCGGCCATCCTAGCTCGCCAGCGGCGATTTCATGATGCCGGTGTCGTACATCACGCGATTACGGCCGCGATTCTTGCCCTTGTAAAGCCAAGCGTCGGCGCGCTCGACCAGCTGAAAAAGTGCGTCGGCAGACATCCGCCGATAGCTAGACGGAGGCGCCGCATGAACGGCGTACCTGCGTCACACTCTTACGTGCCGCTAGTGCGGACCGAGCCTGCCGTGCAGGCGCGCATCGAATGTCGAGAAATGCTTTGCGAACCAGGCGGACAGACGCTCTTCGAGGATCGGTGCGCCGCGGACGGGATCGGACACGTATTCGTCGATGAGATCACGAATCTGGCCGAGCAGGTCTTCGTGGTCTTCCTTATGGTCGTCGTACTCGTCGTAGCCCGCGTCCCGCATGACGCGCTCCTCGGACGCAAAATGACCCGAAATCGTACCGAAGATGTCTTCGAGGCCGGCTGCGATCGCCTCGGGACTCGCCGCCTGGCCAAGCCGGCCATAGGCGTTGTTGATGCTGGCGATCATCTCGCGGTGCTCGTCGTCCATCGACGCGATGCCGACGGAGTATTCGGGTTTCCACTCAAGCAGGCTCATGGCGACCTCATCGGACCGTAAACGCAGCGTGGCCAGACCGACACCCAGCCTAGCGCATTTCCCGGACCGACGCGTCATCCGACGCCACCAGGAACTGGGGAATATACCTAGAGCCCTCAAGGACATTCGGTGCTTCCGGGGTGTGCGAAATCGGTTAAGCTGCCGCCATGAACCCGCAATTGAAAACGGTTCTCATTCCCCTGCCGATGCGTGCGCTCGCCGTTCTCTCGCTGATCCTGACGCTGGTCCTGCTGGCGCTCGGATCCTACCTGCGTCTTGACCAGTCCGGTATTGGATGCGTCGACTGGCCGGGCTGCTACGGGCAAATCGGCGCACCCGAGCCAGACACACCCGGCGTCGGCGGCACGATCGAGCGGCTGGCCGACGTCATGGGGCAACCGCCTGACTGGCCCAGGCGCGTGCATCGCGTGGTCGCGGGCGCCATCGGCCTGCTCGCAGTCGGACTGTGCGTGGTCGCCGTCAGGGCCCGCCGCCACCGGCTGCTGGCCCTCGCGATACTGGCGCTCGTGATCTTCCTCGCTTGGCTGGGGATGTACTCAACCGGGCTGCACACCCCGGCGGTCGTCATGGGCAACCTCCTCGGCGGGTTCACGCTGGCCGCCCTGCTCGGCTGGATCGTGTTTCGCGACGCGAGGCCGCGCGCGAATGCCGGCGCCGGCGTGCGACGCTGGGTGGCCGCCGCGCTCTTGTTGCTGTGCCTGCAGATCGCACTGGGCGGCCTGACGAGCGCGAACTTCGCGGCCACGGCCTGCGAGACGCTGCCGGATTGCCAGGGCACGTGGCTGCCCGGCAAAGACATCTGGACTGCGTTCGACCTGACGCGTCGGCTCGAGGTCGGGCCGACCGGTCTCGTGCTCGGCGGTGCGGAGCGTGCCGATATCCACAAACTGCACCGCATCGTCGGCGTGCTGACGGTGCTGGCCACGATCGTCGCCACGGCACTGGCGCTACGCGCACGCCTCGGCGCGACTGCTGTCGCCGTGCTCGCTATTGCCGTCCTCGAGTTCGGCGCCGGCGCCGCGGCAATCCGTGCCGAACTGCCGCTCGGCGTGGCTGTCGCCCACAACGGGCTCGCCGCCATCCTGATGCTCGGCCTGTTAAGATTGCTCGCTTTGTGCAGGAACCGACAGGCGCTCTTGTAGGTGAA
>JBFJQO010000208.1:0-4706 GCA_041616535.1 Woeseiaceae bacterium
CAGCGACCTGCTCGCCCTCGAAATCATCGCGGATCTCGGCTTCGCGGAGCTGACGTCGGCGACGGGTTTCGGCGGCGGCGAAGAAGCCGGCCAGCGCGACCAGACCGACCTGCTGATCACGCTCGAGTACAGCTACGAGTTCTTCCCGACGTTCACGGCGTTCACGTTCGAAGACGAGGAGACCGAGACGTTCAACCAGGAGATCCGCCTGGTCTCGACGGGCGACGGGCCGTTCAACTGGATCGTCGGTGCGTTCTACAACCGCAACGAATACGACGCCCTGTCATCCGAGTTCACGCCGGGCTACGGCGCGTTCGTGGGACCCTTTTTCCGCCAGGACCTCAACGACCTCGAGTACTTCGAGGCCGACCGGACCAAGCTCACGGAAACGGCGTTCTTCGGCGAGATCGGCTACGACATCACGGAGCAGTGGAGCGTCACGCTGGGTCTCAGGCTCTACGACTACGAGTTCGAGGAGGCGAACCAGACCGAATTCCCGTATTTCACGACGCCTGACGACTTCCCCGGACCGTACCCGCTGAGCGAGATCGGGAGCCAGTTGCCGCTGACCCCGAACCAGGAGAAAGACGGCGACCTGTTCAAGCTCAACACGTCGTATACGTTCGAGAACGGCAACCTCGTGTATTTCACGTTCAGCCAGGGCTATCGGGTTGGTGCCTCCAACGGTGGGGAGCCTTGCGATGACATATTCGTTCCCGGCAACCAGGGCCTTTGCCTGTATGCACCGGGCCAGGAGTTCGGGCCCAACCCCGAGGATATCGCGCAGATCAACGAACGCGAGTACCTGCCCGACACCGTGGACAATTTCGAGATCGGCGCAAAGACGACCTGGCTCGACGGCGACCTGATCCTGAACGGGTCCGTGTTCTTCATCGACTGGGATACGCCGCAGGTCGCGACGGCGTCGATCAACGCCAGTACCGCGATCACGGTCAACGCCGGTGCTGCCGAGACCAAGGGCTTCGACCTCGGCGCGAACTGGCGCGTGAACGACAACTTCAACCTGCGCGGCAACTTCAGCTACACGAAAGCCGAGCTGACCGAAGGCGTACCGTCGCTGATCCGCAGCATCTCGCCGCCCGGTTTCGCGACCGTGTTCGAGGACGGCCAGCCCGGCGACCGGCTGCCCGGTTCGCCCGAGACGCAGTTCTCGCTGTTCGGCAGTTACACGCACGAGTTGACGGGCGGCAACGAGATCGTCGTGGACGGCGGCTACGCCTGGCAGGACGACGTCCTGTCGCTGGCCGGCGCGCGCGGCAACAGCCTGACGCTCGACAGCTTCGGCCGCGCCAGCCTGAGCGTCGCGTACGTCACGGAAAGCTGGTCGGTGACCGGCTACATCGACAACCTGTTCGACGAGTATTCGGAGGCGAGCGTGTTCAACACGCCGCTGTTCAACCAGACAATCGCCGGCGCCAACGTCCGCTACTACCGGACCAACGTGCTGCCGCCGCAGTCGATCGGCATTCGCCTGAAGTACTCGTACGAGTAGTCCGGCCTCGTCATCCGTCCCGGCCGCCGGCACTCCCGGCGGCCGGGCGGCCGCCTAGAGCCGCAGCGCCCCGTCGATATCGAAACAGCGGCCGCTGACGTAGTCGTTCTCGAGAATGAACTGCACCGTGTGCGCGATCTCGTCGGGATCGCCGATGCGCCGCACCGGAATACCCGACGTCAGTTTTTCGCGCGCCTCGGGCTTCATCGACATCACCATCTCTGTGCCGATAAACCCGGGCGCGATCGCGGCCGCACGCAATCCGTAGCGCGCGAACTCCTTCGCCCAGACGACGGCCATCGACGCCACGCCGGCTTTCGTCGCCGAGTAGTTGAGCTGGCCCATGTTGCCCGCGCGCGAGATCGACGAGATGTTGATGATGCAACCCTTGCAGCCGAACTCGATCATCCGCGTCGCGGCTTCGCGCCCGCACAGGAAGACGCCGGTCAGGTTGACGTCGATGACGGCCTGCCACTGCTCGAGGGTCATCCTGGAGACGAGCTCGCCGTCCTTGTACTTGAGCGTGAGCGCATCGCGCGTGATGCCCGCATTGTTGACGAGGCCGTGCAGCGCGCCGAAGTGCTCAGCGATCGCGGCAAACGTCTTCTCGACCTCGACCTCTTTCGCGATGTTCGTGACGAACGTCGCCACCTCGGTCGCGCCGGCCTCGCGGCACGCCGCCGCGGTTTCCTCCAGCGCGTCGGCGTCGACATCGATCAGCGCCAGCTTGCAGCCCTGGCCCGCGAGTCGTGTCGCCATCGCGGCGCCAAGTCCGCGGGCGCCGCCCGTAATAGCAATCGTCTTGCCCTTGAGTTCCATGCAAGTAATCTCCGGGTGATTGAATGTGGTGCTACTGCGCCGACCAGCCCCCGTCGACGGGCAGCAGGCTGCCCGTGATGCCGTCGGCCGCGTCCGAGCACAGGAAAACGGCGAGGTCGGCGACCTGTTCGATCGTGACGAGCTTCTTCGTCGGCTGCGCGGCCAGCATGACGTCGCGCACCACCTCCTCCTCGGTGATGCCGCGCACGCGCGCCGTGTCGGCGATCTGCCCCGTCACCAGCGGCGTCTTGACATAGCCCGGGCAGATGGCGTTCACGGTGATGTTGTGTGTCGCGAGTTCCAGCGCCACGGTCCGGGTAAGTCCCGCGATGCCGTGTTTGGCGGAGACGTAGGCCGCCTTGAAAGGCGAGGCGACGAATGCGTGCACCGAGGCGACGTTGACGATGCGCCCCCAGCCCTTCCTGAGCATGCCCGGCGTCGCCGCGCGAATCGTGTGGAACGACGCCGACAGGTTGATCGCGATGATCCGGTCCCACTTCTCCGTCGGGAACTCGTGAACGGGGGCGACGTGCTGGATGCCGGCATTGTTGACGAGTATGTCGACGGCCGAAAACGTCTCGATGGCCTCGGCCATCATGGCGGCCGTTTCGCCGGGTTTGCTCAGGTCGGCGCCGACATAGACGACCTCGCCGGACGCGTCTCGCGACACTTCGGCAATTGCCTTGTCGATGTCCTCCTGGCTGCCGAGCCCATTGACGACGACGTTGGCGCCCGTCGTCGCGAGCGCTTTGGCGATGCCGAGACCGATGCCACTCGTCGAGCCCGTGACGAGCGCGGTCTTGCCGGCGTGCACGCCCTTGCCTGTCACGTCCTACTCCTCCCAGTCCTTCGCCAGCCACTTCGAGCTTAGCAGGAACAGGATGGCCGCCATGACATAGAAACTCGTACCGGCCAGGATCGCGTAGCGCAACGAGTCGTCGCCGTAACGATCCTGCAGGTTGTCGGAGATGAAGCCGAGCGCCGCGGTACCCGCGCCGATACCGATCAGGTTGTTGATGAACAGGAAGATCGCCGACGCGGTCGCGCGCATGTTCGGCGGTACGACGTGCTGGATGGCCGAGAGCACGGGGCCGAGCCACGCAAGCCCGAGCGCATTCGGAATGAGCATTGCGAAGAACACGACGACGAGGTTCGGCGACAACACGGCCATGATGTACAGCGGCACCGTCGCGATGAACGCAATAGCCGGGATCACGACGTAGGCGCGCCGGTCCGCGCCGAAGCGGTCCGCGAGGGAGCCGCCGAGCCAGGTGCCCGAGAGGCCGCCGATCAGCAGGATGGCGCCGAAGAACAGCGAGGCATCGAGCAGCGACAGCCCGTAACTGCGCACGAAGAACGACGGCAACCAGAAAAACAGCCCGTAGCCCATCATCGACGAGCAGGCGGCGCCCAGCGAGATCAGCCAGAAGCTCGGCTTGTGCGTCAGCTTGCTGAAAATTTTCCTGAGCGATGCCGGCGGATCCATCGCGTGGTTCGCGTCGAACTGGCCACGCACGGGTTCGGCGACCGTCATCTTAAACAGGGGCGCGATCAGGACGCCCGCAAAGCCGACGACGAAAAACGCGAAGCGCCAGTCGATTTTCGAGGCGATGATGCCGCCGAAGACGATGCCGAGCGCGCTGCCGATCGGGATGCCGAAAGAGTAAACGCTGAGCGCGCGGGCGCGCTGGTGGGACGGAAAGTAATCGGAAATCAGCGAGTAAGCCGGCGCGACGCCGCCCGCCTCGCCCACGCCCACGCCGAGGCGCGCGAGGAATATCTGCCAGAAGTTCTGCGCGAGACCGCAGACCGCTGTCATCGCGCTCCACACGGTCAGCGCGATGGTCATGATCCAGGTGCGGTTGGCGCGGTCGGCCAGCATCGCGATCGGGATGCCGAGCGCCGTGTAGAAGAGCGCGAACGCGAGACCCCCCATGAGCCCGAGCTGCGTGTCCGTCAGCATCAGGTCCGCCTTGATGGGCACGGCGAGGATGCCGATGATCTGGCGGTCGATGAAGTTGAACGTGTACACGAGTACCAGGATGCACATCACGTACACGCGGTACCGGGCTGAATTCGGGTCTTTCCGCATCGAGCGGCTCCGGCAAGAAAAAGCGAGGGCGCGCGGCCGGGTGTTAGCCGCGCGCCCTCGAGCTTACCAGCGATACTCGGCGGTTGCCGTTACGGTCAGGGGGTTGCCGTAGAACGCTGTGACGTTGCCTTCGAGGCCGAGCGCCGGGAAGTTGTATCCCGCCACCTTGTACTCCTCGTCCCCGAGGTTCTTGCCGTGGACGCCGACGCGCCACTTGCCGTCGTCATCCTCCCAGACGAAGCTCATGTCCAGGAGCGTGAACGCGTCCTGGTCGAGCAGCGG
>JBFJQO010000209.1:0-4694 GCA_041616535.1 Woeseiaceae bacterium
GCCGCCCAGCCCGGGCCGCCGAACAGCATCAGTGCGGCCGCGGTCAGCGTCAGTCTTATCGTCTTCATCGTGTTACACCCAGCGAAAATCCATTTTCGTCCTTATCCGCTGTCGGTCGGCAGCTCGATGACGAACATCTGCTCGCTATCGGGATGCCTAAGCCTGACCAGCATTTGCCCGCCTCCATCACCGCTTGCCCGCAGCGGCAATGACAACCTGTTGACGCCGGCGTCGAGATCATCGGTCCATCTGAACTCGCGACGCCCGCCGGCGCCGTCGATCTCGACGTCGCCGGAGAGCAGGATGTTGATCTCGGCACCCGGCAGTGCCCGCTCTGTCTCGATCGCGACGTGCATGACGCGCGGCTCTTCGGCCGACACGTAGAATTCCGCACTTTGCGGCGCGACGTCGACGGGCCGGACGAGCACGCCCAGCATCATGACGACGACCAGTAACGAGGCTGCGACGGCGCCGCCGACGGCCGTGCCCAGCCAGAAAGTCCGACCTGCTTCCCGGTGCTCAGACACCTCGTCGAGCACCTGCTGAAACAGGCCCGCGGGCGCAGCCCCGGCGTCCCGCCGCCGCAAGAACTGCAACGCCTCGGCGCCGCGCAATGCGTCGGCGCATTCCACGCAAGCCACGACGTGGTTGAGGCATGTCGCGCGCTCGTCGGCCGGCAGCAGGCCGCTGGCCAGTGCAGGGATTCTTTCGGCGGAGTCGTTGCAGTTCATCGTTTGGTTTCTACAATCCTGAGCACTGGCTTTTGCAGTTCCTCGTTGGACAGCAGCCGCCCGAGTTTCGAGCGGGTCCTGTGCAGGCGCGACTTGATCGTGCCCGTGGGCAGTCCAGTCAGTGCGTGTAATTCCTCCAGCGAGTATTCCTCTATGTCACGCAGTGCGAGCAAGCTGCACTCTTCTTCACCGAGGATGCCCATCGCGCGGATAACTAGTGCCGCCCGGGCTTCCTTCTCGACCAGTTCATCAGGCCTGTGCTCGCTCCGGGCCATTTCCTCGGGATTGACGGAATCAGCTCCGGTTTCGGCCTGGTCGACCGGCGAGCGCGCTCTCGCACGCTGCCGGTCGACGAACTTGTGATACAGAACCTTCAAGAGCCAGGCCCGACGAAACTCGATACGCTCGAGTTCGTCGATACTCTCGAAGGCCTTGAGGCAAACGTCCTGTACCAGGTCCTCCGCATCCGATGGCGACGGCGCCAGGCGCCGCGCCGCTCCGTAAAGCGCGTCAAAGTGAGGCTGAACCAAGGCCGCGAAACGGCTTCTTCGTGAAGTCCGCCTGCTCATTGGCAGTCGCTCTCTTTGGTGCGTCTGATAGTCATAACGATCAGGGAAGGCCTGCGGTTGGCGAATTTTTACATAATGGTCACAGATTCCGTGTGAGCCAGCGCACAATCGGGAAAATCGAGGGGCTTGCGACGGTGGGGCGGGCGCTTACCGGGCGGTGAGCGAGCGGAGGCGTTCGATCTGCTCGTTGCAGGTTCGCCGCATCTGGTCGAGGTCGATCTCGCCGTCGTCGAAGCGGTGCTGCCGCCGGTAATAGTCGGCCGGGTCCGTGCCGTCGGGCTCGACGTTGACACGATAGGTCACGCCGTCGAAAACCTCGAACACGGGAAACAGGCCGCTGGCGACGGCGATGCGCACGAGTTCGATCGATTCGGCGGGCTCGGACTTCCAGCCCGTCGGGCAGGGTGAGTGCATCAGCAGGAAACGCAGGCCCTCGAGCGACAGTGCCGTCCTGATCTTGCGCGCGAAGTCCCCGGGGTGTGCGATCGACAGCGTGGCGGCGTAGGGCACGCGGTGCGCCGCCATGATCGACATGATGTCCTTCTTGCCCTCGCGCTTGCCGCTCGGCGTCGTCGTCGTCTTCGCGCCGGCCGGCGTCGCCGATGAGCGCTGGCCGCCCGTGTTGCCGTAGATCTCGTTGTCGTAACACAGGTAGATGATGTTTTCGTTGCGTTCTGCCGCCGCCGACAGCGTGGCGAGACCGATGTCGTAGGTGCCGCCGTCGCCGGCCCAGCAGATCACGTGGCCGGGCTCGCCGTTGAGGTCGCGGATCGTCGCGACGCCCGAGGCGACGGCCGCCGCCGACGCGAACGTCGTCGCGATCGTCGGTACGCCGTAGCTCGTCGTCGGGAACGCGCCCGCCGTCACGATGCCGCAGCAGGCCGGGATAACGAGCGTGCAGGTATCGTCGGCTTCGGCGAGCGCGCGGCCCAGCATCGTCAGGCCCGTGCTCATGCCGCAGCCGCCGCAATTCGTGTTGCCGGGGCGCAGCAGGCATTCGGTCGCGGCGTTCACTGCAGCGTCTCCCTGCCGGCGTTGATGCCCATCCACACGGGCTCGCCGGCCTCGTCGCGCGCCATGAGATCGGCCAGGATCTCGTCGACCACGGCCGGCGTGACGTCGTCGCCGCACAGGCCGGCCAGGTAATTCTGGACCAGTGCGTCGTCGCGGCGTCCCTGGAAGGCCGCGCGCGTGTCCTGCCAGAAAATACCGCCCGCGCCGGCGGCGTAATTGCGGTCGAGCACGGCAACGCGTTGCGCCGCCGCGCAGGCCGCGAGCAGCGCCGCCGCGGGGAAGGGGCGGAACATCTTCAGCTTGACGAGCCCGATCTTTTCGCCGGCAGCGCGGCGCCGGCGCACGACCTCGCGTACCGTCGTCGCCATCGTGCCCGTCGCGACGATGACGGTCTCGGCGTCGTCGGTCTCGAACACCTGGACGGCCTCGCCCGGATCGCGGCCGAACACATCCATGAAGGCGCTGCGGCATTCCTCGTAGACGCGCGGCACCCGTTGCATGGCCTCGTCAATCTCGAGGCGCATCGACAGGCTCTCGTGCGGCCAGGCCAGCCCGCCGAGGGTGCGTGCCTCGTCCGGCCGCATGCGATGCGGCAGGTCGAGATCGGGCAGGTAGCGGTCGACTTCCTGCTGTTCGGGCAACACCGTCTCGGACTGCGTGTGCGAGACGATGAACGCGTCCATGCACGTCATCGCGGGCAGCAGGATGCGCCGGTCTTCGGCCAGCCGGAACGCGAGCAGCGTCGTGTCGAGCACCTCCTGGTTGCTTTCGCAATAGAATTGCAGCCACGCGAAGTCTCGCAGCATCAGCGTGTCGCCCTGGTCGGCCCAGATGTTCCAGGGCGGGCCGAGGGTGCGGTTGACGGCGACCATGACGATCGGCAGGCGGTAGTAACCGGCGACCATGACGTTCTCGGCCATGTAAGCGAGGCCGTTGGCGGAGCTCGCCGTGAAGGCGCGCGCGCCGGCCATGGATGCGCCCATCGAAACCGCCATCGCGCTGTGCTCGCTCTCGACGGGCACGACGCGTCCCTTGCTAAAGGGGAACCCGGCCACGTACTCGACGATCTCGGATTGCGGCGTGATCGGGTAGATGCCGCAGGCCATGCCGCGCGAACGCCGATTGGCCTCGCCGGCGAGACTCAGGGCGTGTCCCGCCGCGTGATTGCCCGTGATGACTTGGCTCGACATGGCTACAGGTGACTCATGTGAATGACGTTGCGCGGGCACTCGGTCGCGCAGATGCCGCAGCCCTTGCAATAGGTGTAGTCGAATTCGAGCCCGTGCTCGACGCGCCGCAGCATGCCCTCGGGACAGTAGGTGCAGCACAGGTCGCATTCGTTGCAGACGCCGCAGGACATGCAGCGCGCCGCTTCCGACGTGTCTTCGAGGCCGAGGTGAACTTCGCGGAACGACGAGCGCCGCACTTCGATCGGCAGCGCATCGGCCGCGGCGGCGGCCTGGCGTTCGAACAGGTGCAGCCGCATGTCTTCCGATTCGATGACCGCGTCGATGCGCTCGTCGACGTCGCGCAAGACGTCCGCGTGTTCGGTGATCGTGACGGGTTCGCCGCTCAGCGCCCTGTGGATGTGCACCGCCGAGCGTCGCCCGGAACCGATGGCGCCCGCGACCGTGCCCTCGCTCGTCGCGAGGTCGCCGATCGCAAAGAGCGGTGTCTCGAGCAGCCCGAGAATACGGGTGCCCTCGCGCACCTCGGTCCCCTCCGGGAACACCGAGATGTCGGGCGACTGCCCGAGCGCCAGGATGATGCGGTGGCAGCCGATGCCGAAATCCGATCCCGGGATCTCGACGGGGGAGCAGCGCCCGGACTCGTCGGGCTCGCCGAGTTCCATGCGCCGGCAGGTCAGGCCGTAACGGCGCCGCGCGCCGTCGCCCGGCGAATCGCGCAGCTCGACCGGTCGCGTCAGGTAGTCGATGGCGACGCCTTCCTCGAGCGCCTCGTCGATCTCCTCGTCGATGGCGGGCATCTCATTGCGCGTACGCCGGTAGACGACGCGTACGGAGCGCGCGCCGAGACGCAGCGCCGAGCGGGCCGCATCCATCGCGGTATTGCCGCCGCCGATGACGACCACGTCCTCGCCGTCGCAGCGCACGTCACCGCGATGCACATGGTCGAGGAAATCGATGCCCTGCACGACCGCCTGCGTGCCGTTGAGGCCGAGCCGCAGCTCCTGCAGTTTCTGCAGGCCCGTGGCCACGAGGACCGCGTCGTAATCGCGGGCCAGCTCGAGCAATGTACGGCGGTCGATGCGGCGGTTCGTTTGCGCCTCGACACCGAGGTCGAGGATGCGGTCGATTTCCCGGCTGACGACGTCTTCCGGCAGGCGGAATTCGGGAATGCCCGCCGAGAGCAGGCCGCC
>JBFJQO010000210.1:0-4682 GCA_041616535.1 Woeseiaceae bacterium
CTCGGCTCCGTCGAGCGCTATCTGCGCATCGCGTACGGCGAGCTCCATGAGATAGTCGTCGAGGCTGTCGTCGTTCTTGATGTACCGTTCCTGCTTGCCCTGCTTGACCTTGTACAGCGGCGGCTGCGCGATATAGACGTGGCCGCGTTCGATGATCTCGCGCATCTGACGGTAGAAGAACGTCAACAACAACGTGCGGATGTGCGAGCCGTCGACGTCGGCGTCGGTCATGATGATGATGCGGTGATACCGCAGCTTGTCGGGATCGAAGTCCTCGCGGCCGATTCCGGTACCGAGCGCAGTGATCAGCGTGCCGACTTCGGCGGACGACAACATCTTGTCGAAACGCGCCTTCTCGACGTTCAGTATCTTGCCCTTGAGCGGCAGGATCGCCTGCGTGCGGCGATCGCGGCCCTGCTTGGCCGAGCCGCCGGCCGAGTCGCCCTCGACGAGAAACAGTTCCGACAGGGCCGGGTCTTTTTCCTGGCAGTCGGCGAGCTTGCCGGGCAGGCCGGCGACGTCGAGCGCACCCTTGCGCCTCGTCATCTCGCGCGCCTTGCGCGCGGCCTCCCTGGCGCGCGCCGCATCGATGATCTTCGAGACGATCGCCTTGGCTTCCTGGGGGTTCTCGAGCAGGAACTCTTCGAGGCGGCCGGCCATGGCCTGCTCGACGATACCTTTAATTTCAGATGAAACTAATTTGTCCTTGGTCTGCGCCGAAAACTTCGGGTCCGGCACCTTGACCGAAAGCACGGCGGTCAGGCCTTCGCGCGCGTCGTCGCCCGAGGGCATGAACTTGTCCTTGCGGCTCGAGAGTTCCTTCTCGATGTAGGTGTTCAGTGTCCGTGTCAGTGCCGAGCGGAAGCCGGCCAGGTGCGTGCCGCCGTCGCGCTGCGGGATGTTGTTCGTGTAGCAGAACATGTTCTCCTGGTAGCCGTCGTTCCACTGCATCGCGGCCTCGACGCCGACGTCGTCTTTCATGGCCATGAAATGAAACACCGCGCCATGGATCGGCGTCTTGTTCCTGTTGAGGTGCTCCACGAACGCCCGGATGCCGCCCTCGTATTCGAAGATGTCTTCCTTGTCTTCCTCGCGTTCGTCGACGAGATGAATGCGCACACCCGAGTTCAGGAACGACAGCTCGCGCAGGCGCCGCGCCAGGATGTCGTAGTGAAACTCGATGTTCGAAAACGTGCCGGCGCTCGGCTTGAAGCGCAGCGTCGTGCCGGTGCGGTCGGTGTCGCCGACGACCGCCAGCGGTTCCTGCGGCTCGCCGTGCACGTACTCCTGCTGGTGGATCTTGCCTTCGCGATGAATCGTCAGGACGAGATGCTCCGAGAGCGCATTGACCACGGATACACCGACGCCGTGCAGGCCGCCCGAGACCTTGTAGGAGTTGTCGTCGAACTTGCCGCCAGCATGCAGCACGGTCATGATGACCTCGGCCGCCGACCGCCCCTCTTCCGGGTGCATATCCACGGGAATGCCGCGGCCGTCATCGCTGACCGTCACCGATTCGTCGGCATGAATCGTGACCGTAATCGTGTCGCAATGACCCGCCAGCGCCTCGTCGATCGAATTGTCGACGACCTCGAAGACCATGTGATGCAGGCCCGTGCCGTCATCGGTGTCGCCGATGTACATGCCCGGCCGCTTGCGAACCGCCTCGAGGCCCTTTAAGACCTTGATATTACTGGAAGTATATTCTGTTTCGTCGGTCATGCCCGGGCCCTGAGAGATAACCGGCGCATTGTACCAAAACCGGGCCCCTCAAAGGACCCTCAAAGCGTTATTTTTTAAGGTATTTTGGCGCTTTTTTGACCGCTTTGGAAACGGTTTTCTAAGCCCCTGATTCGCGGGTCAAAACGCCGTGTTCCACGTGGAACACGGCTGCCCCGGGCGGCAGCGTGAGGGCACCCCTGACGAGGCTCGTGGCGACGACCTGACACCCGAGCCCGGCGACGGCCGCAAGCAGCCGTTCCAGGGAATCCCCGTCGAGTTCCGCGGCCGGGTCGTCGAGCAGCAGCAACAGGGGCCGCTCCAGCGCGGCTTGCGCCGTCTCGGTCGCCGCCAGGATCATGGCGCTTGCAAGCAGCTTTTGCTGGCCGCGAGACACCAGTTTCCGGGCCTGGTGCTCGTCGTAACGGATCCGCAGGTCCGCGCGGTGCGGGCCGTGTTGCGTCGCACCCTGCTGCAGGTCGCGATCGAGCCCCTCGACCAGGGCTTCCTCGAGGCCCCGGTCCCGGCTCCACCCCTGCTGGTACTCGAAACCAAGCGCGGTGCCGAGTAGCGCCGTGCCGTAATCCTCGAGGCTGTCGTGCATGACCTCGAGCACGTGCCGGCGCTGCCGGTCCAGCCGCTGGCCGAGTTCGGCGAATTCGGCGTCCCAGCTGCGGATTGTTTTCGCCGGCGACCGCGCCCTGAGCGCCGCGTTGCGCTGTTTCAGCGCCCGCCGAAACCGGCGCCAGGTCTCCAGGTGATCATGTTCCACGTGGAACGCCACCCAGTCGAGAAAGCGCCTGCGCAGCTCCGGCCCACCCGCGACCAGGTTGTGTACCTCGGGATCGATCACCTGCAGCGGCATCGCGCCGGCAAGCGCCGCGACGCCGCCCTGGTCTTGTCCGTCGACGCGGACTTCGAGCCCGTCCCGGCTGTTGCGTACGCCGAGCCGCTGGTGCCGCCCCTCCCCGCCGGTTTCGCCGAACAGTACGAATTCGCCGGCACCGTGCCGGATGAGCTTCGGTGTCGCTGCGCCACGGAATGATTTTCCCCGCCCGAGATAGGCCAATGCCTCCAGGAAGCTCGTTTTCCCGGAGGCATTGGCCCCATAGATCAGGTTGAAATCGGGGCTCAGTTCCAGGTCAACCGCTTCCAAGCAACGGAAGTCGCTGACTTTGAAGCGTCGGATCATCGCCGAGCGATTCGCCCCAAAACGCCGCTACAGCCTCATCGGCATGACGACAAACGTACAGTCGTCCTTGCCCGGTTGCCGGATCAGGCAGCTCGAATTGCTGTCTTGTACCGAGAGCGTCACTTCGTCTCCGTCCACCGCCCCCAGTGCGTCAAGCAGGTAATTGACGTTGAAGCCGATCTCGATGTCTTCACCACTGTATTCGACCTCGAGCTCTTCCTCGGCCTCTTCCTGTTCAGGGTTGTGTGCCTGCAGCACGACGCCGCTGTCCCGGATCACGAGCCGGATACCCCGATATTTCTCATTCGAGAGAATCGCCGTACGTTGCAACGCGCCCTTGAACGCGCCCCGGTCGGCTTTAAGCTCGTTCGCTGATTCCTTGGGAATTACGCGTTCGTACTCGGGAAAACGCCCGTCGATAAGCTTCGATGTGAAGCGAATCCCATCGAGCTGAATGCGCACGTGATTCGCGCCCAACTCGATGTTCAGATCGCCTTCCCCGCTCAACAGCCGCTGCAGCTCGAGCACCCCCTTGCGCGGCACGATCACTTGCTGCTCCTCCGACGAGCCGTCCGCATCCGCGTGGCAAAGCGCCAGCCGATGGCCGTCGGTCGCCACGGCACGCAAACGACCACCACCGGTCTCCAGCAACATGCCGTTCAGGTAGTAGCGCACATCCTGCTGCGCCATCGAAAAATGGGTCTTCTCTATGAGCCGCCCCAGCGTCGCCTGCGACACCGAGATGGACTGACCGGCCTTGATGTCCTCGACGACGGGGAACTCCGCCGCCGGTAGCGTCGCAAGATTAAAGCGACTCCGACCCGAGCGCACTGTCAGCTTCTCGCCGCTGACACCGACGTCGATCTCCGCGCCGTCCGGCAGCGCCCGGCAAATATCGAGTAACTTGCGACCCGATACCGTAATTTCTCCCCCGGTCTCAGTGTCCACGTCTGCCGCCGCGACGAGCTCGACCTCGAGATCCGTGGCCGTAACCGAGAGTTGCCCATCACGTGTAACGATCAGGACGTTGGACAAGATCGGCATCGTCTGGCGTCGCTCGACAACCCCGATGACGGCCTGGAGCGGCTTCAACAGCGCTTCCCGGGCAGCGGTAAACTTCATACTATCCACCTGTTAATAAATATTGGAAAATTTATATTTATTGTTATTATTACGCACGGCAGCATCTGTGCATAAGTTCAAAAGAACCAATAAAAACAATTAGTTAAGTATCAATTTTAGCTCTAACCAATGGCTGAAGTCCCGTAAGCCTCCTGTGTACAGCCTGTGGACAAAATTTGCGCGCCGCGTTGTCCACCGCTTATCCACATTATCCTGTCAGAGTTCTCAACAAATTCAAATAATCGTCATCGATGCGCTTATCGCTTTCGCGCAACGCTTCCACGCGCCGGCAACCATGTAGCACGGTCGTGTGATCGCGGCCGCCGAATGCATCGCCAATCTCGGGCAGGCTGTGGTTGGTCAGCTCCTTGGCAAGCGCCATCCCGATCTGGCGCGGTCGCGCGATCGAGCGACTGCGCTTCTTCGACAGAAGATCACCGACGCGAATCTTAAAGTAGTCCGCGACGGTTTTCTGGATGTTCTCGATCGAGACGAGCCTGTCCTGGAGCGCGAGCAAATCGCGCAACGCCTCCTTCGCGAAATCCAGGTTGATCGGGCGACCCGTAAACCGGTAGTTGGCGATAACGCGGCGCAGCGCACCTTCGAGTTCACGAACGTTCGAGCGAATTCGCTTGGCAATAAAAAACGC
>JBFJQO010000211.1:0-4676 GCA_041616535.1 Woeseiaceae bacterium
CGAACCCGCGACCCCCGGCGTGACAGGCCGGTATTCTAACCAACTGAACTACCGCTCCGAATCTGGTGGGTGCTGACGGGATCGAACCGCCGACCCTCGCCTTGTAAGGGCGATGCTCTACCAGCTGAGCTAAGCACCCTGCTGTTGCCGCCTAGCCGCCTCCCACTGGTAAGCGCGCCGACAACACCCTTCGAGGTAATGAAAAAGCCCGTAAACACGGGCTTTTTCGTACCCTGTGCCCCGAAGGGCGCGCTAGTTTACGGCATCCTTCAGGCCTTTGCCAGCCTTAAATCCGGGTACGTTCGAGGCCGGAATCTGGATGGTCTCGCCGGTACGCGGATTGCGTCCCGCACGGGCTGCCCGGGCCTTGACCGTGAATGTTCCGAAGCCGACAAGCGATACCGATCCACCGGCAGCGAGCGTGTCCTGGACGCTGTCGAGTACGGCGTCGACGGCTTTCGTTGCGTCTGCCCGCGATAAACCTGCGCGTCCCGCTACCGCCTCAATAAGATCACCTTTATTCATGCTTTCACCCTTAGATTGATTTGAGTATGGACATCAATCCAGCGAGCTCCCCCGAGTCGCAATCCGCTGAATCACCACGCGCGTCTCCGTGCAGTCAAACATAATCACACGCGGCTGCGACGTTTATACCTACTGGCATATATACCGTCAAATATCCCTTAACCACGCGGGTTTCAGCGATTTAGTGGGGGCGGACGACGTCCTCGGATTTCGCCTCGTCGGAGGGCTTTTTTGACTCCTTCGCGGCGCCCTTTTTCGGGCCGTCCGGGACCGGGAGGTGAGTGAGGGCATGCTCCATGACCTGGTCTATCCATTTCACTGGAACAATGTCCAGCTTGTCCTTGATGTTCTTCGGAATTTCGGCCAGGTCCTTCTCGTTTTCCTGGGGAATGAGTACCTTCGAAATGCCGCCGCGATGGGCCGCCAGGAGCTTCTCCTTGAGGCCCCCGATCGGCAGCACTTCACCGCGCAGCGTGATCTCGCCGGTCATCGCCACATCGCTCTTTACAGGGATGTCGGTTAATGCCGACACCAGCGCCGTACACATGCCAACTCCCGCAGACGGACCGTCCTTCGGGGTGGCCCCTTCCGGCACGTGAATGTGCACATCGAGCTTCTGGTGGAACTCCTCGTCGATGCCGAGGACGCCGGCGCGGCTGCGCACGACGGTCATCGCGGCCTGGATCGATTCGGTCATCACCTCGCCGAGCTGACCCGTATGGATCAGCTTGCCCTTGCCCGATACGGTCGTCGCCTCGATCGTCAGCAGTTCGCCGCCAACCTCGGTCCAGGCGAGCCCGGTAACCTGGCCGACCTGGTCGTTCTCTTCGGCCTTGCCGTAGCGGAAACGACGCACGCCGAGGTATTTTTCCATGCTCTTCGCCGTCACCAGCACCTTCGTCTCGCGCGGCTTCAGCAGCAGCGACTTGACGACCTTGCGGCAGATCTTCGAAATCTCGCGTTCGAGGTTACGGACCCCCGACTCGCGCGTGTAATGGCGGATGATGTCGCGCACCGCGCTTTCGGTGATCTTGAGTTCCTTTTCCTTGAGCCCGTTTTCCTTCATTTGCTTCGGAATCAGGTAGCGCATCGCGATGTTGAGCTTCTCGTCCTCGGTGTAACCCGGGATGCGGATGACCTCCATGCGGTCGAGCAGCGGCGCCGGGATGTTCAGGCTATTGGCCGTGCACACGAACATCGTGTCCGACAGGTCGAAGTCCACCTCGAGATAGTGATCCGCAAACGTCGAATTCTGTTCGGGGTCGAGCACTTCGAGCAGCGCCGACGACGGATCGCCACGGAAGTCCATCGCCATCTTGTCGATCTCGTCTAGCAGGAACAGCGGGTTGCGCACGCCCGTCTTCGACAGGTTCTGGATGATCTTGCCGGGCATCGAGCCGATGTAGGTACGGCGGTGGCCGCGGATCTCGGCCTCGTCACGCACGCCGCCGAGGCTCATGCGCACGAACTTGCGGTTCGTCGCGCGCGCAATCGACTGGCCCAGGGAGGTCTTTCCGACGCCGGGCGGCCCGACGAGGCACAGGATCGGGCCCTTGAGCTTCCTGACGCGCTGCTGCACGGCCAGGTACTCGAGGATGCGCTCCTTGACCTTCTCGAGCCCATAGTGATCGGCTTCGAGGACACCCTCGGCCTTCTTCAGATCCTTGTAGACCTTGCTGCGTTTTTTCCACGGCGCCTTGACCAGCCAGTCCACGTAATTGCGCACGACCGTGGCCTCGGCCGACATCGGTGACATCAGCTTGAGCTTGTTGAGCTCGGAGA
The DNA here is from genome assembly GCA_041616535.1 of Woeseiaceae bacterium. Classification (GTDB taxonomy): domain Bacteria; phylum Pseudomonadota; class Gammaproteobacteria; order Steroidobacterales; family Woeseiaceae; genus UBA1847. The sequence continues at coordinate 2,308 of JBFJQO010000211.1, forward strand.
CGGCTTTTTCCTTCGCCTCCTTCGGCATGCCGGCCTCCTCGATCTTCTTCTCGAGGTCGGCGAGCTCGTTCGGCGCATCTTCCATCTCGCCGAGTTCCTTCTGAATGGCCTTCATCTGCTCATTCAGGTAGTACTCGCGCTGGCTCTTCTCCATCTGCTGCTTGACGCGACCGCGGATACGCTTCTCGATCTGCAGGACGTCGATCTCGCCCTCGATGATGCCGAGCACCTGCTCGAGACGGCTCTTGATGTCCTGGATCTCGAGGACGCGCTGTTTCTCGGAGAGCTTGAGCGCCATGTGCGCCGCGACCGTGTCCGCGAGGCGCCCTGGCTCGTCGATGCCGCTGAGCGAGGTCAGCACCTCGGGCGGCACCTTCTTGTTCAGCTTCACGTACTGCTCGAACTGCGTGATGATAGAGCGGACGAGGACGTCGATCTCGCGCTCATCGTGGCGATCTTCGTCGATGAGCGGCGTGATCTCGGCCGAGAAATGATCCTCGACGTTGAAGCGGTCGATCAGCGCGCGCTCACCGCCCTCGACCAGCACCTTGACCGTGCCGTCGGGCAGCTTCAGCAGCTGCAGGATCGTCGCCAGCGTGCCGACTTCGTAGAGGTCCGGCGGCTGTGGATCGTCGAGATCCGCCTGCTTCTGCGCGACCAGCAGAATTCGCTTGCCCGCATCCATCGCCTTGTTGAGCGCGACGATGGATTTCTCACGCCCGACGAACAACGGGATGACCATGTGAGGGTAAACGACGACGTCCCGGAGCGGCAGTACGGGAACGCCGGACGAGTCGATGCTGACCGAATCGTCGTCGATCGAAGAAATCAGATCTTTTTCAGACATGTTGCCTCGCTAGGCGCCGTCGGACCCTGTCGGCCTCGGCGGCTGCTCGATGTTGACGGTCGGGGTCTCGTCCGACTCGTAGATAACATAGGGTCTGGTCTCGCCGATGACGACGGCCTCATCCACGACGACCTTCTTCGCACTCGTCGACGAAGGTAGGTCATACATGGTATCGAGCAAAACGTTTTCAAGTATGGTGCGCAGGCCGCGGGCGCCCGTCTTGCGCTCCATGGCCTTCTTGGCCACGGCGCGGAGTGCGTCGTCACGAAATTCGAGTTCGACGCCCTCCATCTCGAAGAGCTTGCGGTACTGCTTGGTGAGGGCATTCTTGGGCTCGAGCAGGATCTGCACGAGCGCGTCTTCGTCCAGCTCCTCGAGTGTGGCGACGACCGGCAGGCGGCCGACGAACTCGGGGATCAGTCCGTAACGAATCAGGTCTTCCGGTTCGACATCGTGCAGGAGTTCGCCGATCGACTGCTCGTCCTCGTCCGTCTTGACGTCGGCCACGAAGCCGATACCGCTCTTAGACGAGCGGTCCAGGATGATCTTCTCGAGGCCCGCGAACGCACCGCCGCAGACAAACAGGATGTTGCCCGTATCGACCTGCAGGAACTCCTGCTGCGGGTGCTTGCGACCGCCCTGCGGCGGCACCGAGGCGATCGTACCCTCGATGAGCTTCAGGAGCGCTTGCTGCACGCCTTCGCCAGACACGTCGCGCGTGATCGACGGATTGTCCGACTTGCGCGAGATCTTGTCGATCTCGTCGATGTAGACGATGCCCGTCTGCGCCTTGTCGACGTCGTAGTCGCACTTTTGCAGGAGCTTCTGGATGATGTTCTCGACGTCCTCACCGACGTAACCGGCTTCGGTCAGCGTCGTGGCGTCGGCAATCGTGAACGGCACGTTCAGCAGACGTGCGAGCGTCTCGGCCAGCAGCGTCTTGCCGCATCCGGTCGGGCCGATCAGGAGAATGTTGGACTTGGCGAGCTCGATGTCGTCCTTGTTGCGCTCGTCGAGGCGGTCGTTGAGGCGCTTGTAGTGGTTGTACACGGCCACCGACAGGACTTTCTTGGCCCGCTCCTGCCCGATGACGTACTCGTCGAGGACCTCGTTGATCTCCTGCGGCTTGGGTAGCTTGTCCTGGCCGGTCTCGCCACTGTCCTCGAGCTCTTCGCGAATGATGTCATTGCAGAGCTCGACGCACTCGTCACAAATGAAGACAGACGGGCCCGCGATCAGCTTGCGGACTTCGTGCTGCGATTTGCCGCAAAAAGAACAGTAGAGGAGTTTTCCGTCCTCGTTCTTGCCGCGGGTCTCGTCGCTCATACGGGCGTGCCTTTGTGACTCAGAAAAATCAGTCGTTTACGACTTTGTGCCGTAGTTTACATTGGCGTTAGACAGGTTCATAGACACAGCTCACATAAGCCGGTATCGACCCTGTAAGTGATTGATAGTTAGAGGATCAATCCTTCGATTTGTCGCCCATTTCGGCCCGCTGAGCAAGCACCGTGTCGATGATGCC
>JBFJQO010000212.1:0-4660 GCA_041616535.1 Woeseiaceae bacterium
CCGGCCTGCGCCGACACGATGGGTTCGCGCGAGCATCGCGACATCGCGCGGCAGGCCGTGCGCGAGTCGCTCGTCTTGCTGAAAAACGACGGCGTATTGCCGCTGGCCAAGGACAGCAAGGTCGTTGTCGCCGGCTCGCATGCCGACAACGTCGCGTACCAGAGCGGCGGCTGGACCAAGAAATGGCAGGGCGCCCACCGCGACCTGTTCGACAATCCCGCGCGCGAGGTCGCGGGCGCCACGAGCATCATCGACGGCATTCGCAGCGTGATCGGCGACACCAACGTGATCGATGCCGGTGACTCCGGCGTGCGCGACGACGCGGATGTCGCCATCATTGTCGTCGGCGAGACGCCGTATGCCGAGGGATTCGGCGATCGGAAAGCCCCCGAACTCGTACTGACGCGGGAGCAGCGCGACCTCATCGCCGCCTACAGCGATGCGGGCATCAAGGTCGTCACGGTCCTGATATCGGGCCGGCCGCTGCTCGTCAGCGAGCAGTTGCGGCAATCAGCCGCATTCGTCGCGGCGTGGCTGCCCGGCTCCGAGGGCCAGGGCATTGCCGAGGTGCTGTTCGGTGACTACGACTTCAGCGGCAAACTGAGCTTCTCGTGGCCGCGCGATGCCGGCCAGGTCCCGATCAACGTTGGCGACAGCGATTACGAGCCCCTGTTCGAATACGGTTTCGGGCTGAGCTATTGACCGTCGCTCGCGGCCGCCGCCCGCTCGGTGGCCGCGACGAGCGCCCACGTCTCCGACAGAACCTCTTCGCGCCGCTCGAGCAGGTCGTGCATCTCGTCGAGATCGCGATCGGGGTGCGCGGCGAGCATCGCTTCGGCCATGGGCACAGGGCCCAGGTGGGTGAGGAAATCCACGGTGACGTAGTTGTAGGGTATCGACGTGCCCAGCGGCGAGATCAGCTCGTACACGGCCCAGCCCGCCCGGTGGCCGCCGTCGACGAGCGCCTGGTGCCCCGCCTTGAACACGCGCGACTCGATGCGCTCGTAGGCGTCCGGATCCGCGGCGTGCATCAGGTTGACGTCGACATATTTATGCGCCCGGATACCGGTGCCGTCCACGCGCATCCATAGTTCCGTGGCGACGCGCTCACGCGACAGGCCGGCGCGCGCCATCGCCTCCGTCAGATCTATATCGTCGTGGGCAGCCTCGAAGGCCTCGGCCAGCCGCGGTTCGGCATTGAGCTGCTCCTCTCCGAGATACGTCGTGACCTCGTAATAGTCGCACCGCGAACGATCGCCGAACAGCACCGAATACAATGCCCAGCTGTTCTTCCTGCCGGCTCTTACGAGTTCTTCGTGCACGGGCAGCCAGGTTTCCTTGCCGAGCCGCTCGTAGTCGTTGCTCGTCGATTTCACGCAGTCGACGGACAGGTAGAGGGCGGGGTCTTCGGCTTGCTGCGCAATGCCTGCGCCCGGGACGAGGAGCGCGGCGGCGGCGATGGCGGCATGGAGTCTTTTCGTTCTTATCATTACTGGTCGCCTCTTTTTAAACGGCAGTGCCCTGATTATGCCTTTGCAGCTGCAGCCACAGACAGAGGAAGGCCCTCGGATCGATAATTTTGACGAACGCGGCCAGTCCGGCCACGTGCCGTCAGAGGTGGAACAGGCCGCCGAGCGTCATACCGACGGCCGATGCCATGCCGGTTCTCAAGCCTTCGCCGATGCTTCGCGCTACGATGTACAAAACGGCCGGGCCCGGCGTGACCAGCACGACGAGCGCCGTGACGATGAACAATGCGAGCCGCTGCGGGTCGGGGAGACCGGGGAGGATCATGTCATGACTGTCGTTTATGCCAAGGAAACCGACCTGACCGCCGACGAGTTCATCGACGCGCTCAACCGCTCCGGGCTCGCGGCGCGGCGTCCGGTCCGGGACATCGACCGCGTGCAGCGCATGTTGCACGGCGCAGACCTAACGATCTCGGCGCGAGACACGGATCGTGGCAACGAACTGGTCGGCGTTGCACGAAGCATCACGGACTTCGCCTACTGCTGCTACCTGAGCGACATCGCCGTCGACACAGCCTATCAGGGCCGCGGCATCGGCGGCCGGCTGATCGAAGAAAGCCGCCGCCTGGCGGGCGGCGAGTGCTCGTTTTTCCTCATTTCCGCCCCGCAGGCCGTGCCCTTCTATGAACGACTCGACATGCCGCGCATTTCGAACGTGTTCGGCTGGATGGTGCCTCCGCAAAACCGAAAATCGGGACATTCCTGATTAATCGAATATCTGGAATGTCCCCATTTACGGAAAATGAGGAATGTCCCCATTTTTGCGATCCGGGCAGGAAAAAGAAAGGCCGGGGAGCTCCCCGGCCTTTGATTTGTCGAGCTGTGCTTGAATGAGTTGCGGCGTATCGGGCTATTGCCGCGCCGCTCGCGCGGCAACAGCCGATCCGTATCAACCGCTACGGGTCCTCGCCGCTGACTTCGATGTCGCCATACGTGATGGTCTGTTTGGCGAACGAGTACAGCAGACCGCCCGACGTGTCGTAGATCTTGATACCGAACTGGTCCGGATCCGTGACGTCGACCTCGAACGTGCAGTCGATCTTGTCATCGTTCTCGAACTCGTATTCGCAGACCCCCGTGACGATGGCCATGTTGCCGTCGATCGACTGGGCATTCGGCGTTCCGCGTACTTTCCGTGTCGGGTAATCCGTATCGAAGTACAGCTTGCCGTCGACGTGCGGGCTGCCGTCCGGATTGGCTCCCTTCTGCTTGGTCTCGATCGTGAACTTGTCGGAATCGCTGTCGTCGTTGGCATCGTCGCCGTCACCGATCTTGCCGCTGCCCTTGACCCGGCAATCGTGGTAGTCGCTGTCCGTGTCGTCGGCGCACTCGTTGACGGGGTCGGGATCGTCGGTGACGGTGATGGTGACCGTTCCCGTGTCCGTGCCGCCGTTGCCATCGCTGACCGTGTACTCGAACGTGTCGGTACCCACGAAGTCGGTGTCGGGCGTATACGTCACCGTGCCGTCGCCGTTGTTGACAACCATGCCGTTCGCGGGCTGCGTCACCGAGCTGACGCTCAGCGTGTCGCCGTCCGGATCGGTGTCACCGTCCAGAACGTCGACCGTGACGGGCGTGTTTTTCGGCGTGCTTGCCGAGTCGTCGTCGGCGACCGGGTCGTTGTTGCCGCCCGTACCGTCGGTGACCGTGACCGTTACCGTCGCGGTATCGGTGCCGCCGTTGCCGTCGCTGATCGTGTACTGGAACGTGTCCGTGCCGACGAAGCCGACGTCGGGCGTGTACGTGATCGTGCCGTCGCCGTTGTTCGTCGCCATGCCGTTCGCGGGATCGGTCACGGCCGTGACGGTCAGCGTATCGCCATCCGCATCCGTGTCTTCGCCCCCGGCACTGCCGTCGAGCACGTTGATCGTTACCGGCGTGTCCTGCGGCGTGGTCGCCGAATCGTCGTTCGCGACCGGCGCCGTGTTGCCGCCACCGTTGTCGCAACCGCTCGTGCATTCGGCACTGCCTTGGGCACCGAAGACCTGCAGCTCGGCAATGTGAACTTCGTCGTGACGTGCTGCGAGCACCTCGTCGCCGCCCAGTATCGGAATGGTCTGTCCGAGGGCTGCTGCCCCGACGCCCACCCGGCAATCGGTCGTGTTCGCCGGGTCGTTGTCGTGGTCCGGGGTGGCTGCATCGCCGTCGTCCTGGAACAGCGGATTGCCCGTGCACTGGTTGTTCAGCGCGACGATACGCACGTGCGTGGCCATTCTTTCCGGGCCGTCGAAGCTGCGCAGGATCATCTCCGGCGAAACGGGCCGCGGGGTGTGGCCGGGGAACGCGTCGGCGCTGCTCACGATCCAGTCCGTGAAGTCCAGGTCGCTCATCGGGTTCGTGGCCGTCTGCACCTTGAACTCCCGGAGCGCCGTAAAGCGGTTCTGGCCGAAGAGCATCGCGCTGACCTGCACGCGGTTGATCGTGACCGCGGCGATGCCGCCGAGATCCACCGTGACCTGCGGCTGTCCGACGTCGATGGCGACGCCATCGGCAGCCTTGTCCCAGTTCGACGCTTCAGTATCGTCGATAAGGGCGCCATGCTGCGAACCGTCCGACGAGGCGAGCACGATCTGTCCACCCTTGGACGTCGACGCGTGGTTGGCCGGCATCGTGACGGTGATCGTCTTGGTCTCGCCCGCACCGAAGGTCTGCGCGAAGCGGAAATGGCCGAAGCCGTCCGCCCGTGCGACGAACTCGTAGGGGCCCGGCGCGAAGCCGGCGGTGTCGTCGAGATTCTCGGCGCCACTCGTGTTGCCACTGGTGTCGGCGATCTTCGAGACGCCCGCCTCGAAATGCCCGACGAAGATGTCGGCCGCAATCGGCGCACCGGATTCGTCGACGACAGCAAACGTCACGGTTGCATTGTCGGCCAGCGGCGACGAGAAGTCGGGAATCGGGTCGTTGATCGTATTGTCGCTTGCCGCGAGGTCGCCCATGCCGCGGTGCGCGAACGCGAGCCAGATTTCGGCCTGGTTGTCGCCTCCGAAGCGCATCATGTCGGCCCCGAGGTAAGCATCGCGGGCTTCGAGCATCGAGGGCGCCGTCGGCATCAGCAGCATGGCGTCGAACACGATCTGGATCCAGCGCCGGTTGCCCGGGCAGTTGGCGGGATTGAACTCGCCGTCCGCACA
>JBFJQO010000213.1:0-4622 GCA_041616535.1 Woeseiaceae bacterium
TGGAACAACCGCACACAGCGGCCGTCCTTGAGGTCAATGGCCGGAATGATCCTCACGGTCGCCACCCGAGGAAGTTTTCAAGCAGCCGCGCGCCGGCCACGGACGACCGCTCGGGATGGAACTGTGCGGCCACGAAGTTATCGCGGCCGATGACCGCGGAGAATGTCCCGGCGTGCTGCGCGGTCGCGAGCGTCGTCTCCGACACGGGCAGTGCATAACTGTGCAGGTAATAGAACCAGGAGTCCTCGCCGATGCCTTCGAGCACGGGGTGCTCGGCGGTTGCCGTCGTTCTGCACCACCCCATGTTGGGCACGGCGCAATCCTTGGCGACCTCGAGTTTCGCGGCGACCCCCGGCACGACGCCGAGGCACTCGACCTCGTCTTCCTCGGACGCCTCACACAGCAACTGCATGCCGAGACAAATGCCCAGCACGGGTTGTTCGAGCCCACGGATGACGTCGGGCAGCGAGGCGGCCTGAAGCCTTTGCATGGCATCCCGGGCGGCACCGACGCCGGGCAGCAGCACGCGATCGGCCGTTTGGATCGTGCGCGCGTCGGTCGTCAATTCGGCCCGGGCGCCGAGTCGCTCGAATGCGTACAGCAGCGAGGCGATGTTGGCGCCGCCACTGTCGATGATGACGACTGCGCTCACAACGTGCCCTTCGTCGACGGCAATTCGGTGCCGTCGCGCCGGAACGCGGCACGCATTGCCCGGCCCACCGATTTGAAGCAGGCCTCGATCATGTGATGCGTGTTCTCGCCGCGGACCTCGATGTGCAACGCCGCACCCAGCGATTCGGCCAGGGAGCGGAAGAAGTGCTCGACCATTTCCGTGGACAGTTCGCCGACGCGATCGCGCGGGAAGTTCCCCGAGAAGCGGAATGCCGCGCGGCCCGACAGGTCCAGCGCGACCTGCGCCTCGCTTTCGTCCATCGGCAGCAGGAAGCCGTAACGGCCGATGCCGTACTTGTTGCCGAGCGCCTTGCGCAGCGCACTGCCGAGGCAAATCGCGACGTCCTCGACCGTGTGATGCTCATCGACCTCGAGATCGCCGTCGCAGCGCAACACGAGCGCGAACCCGCCGTGCTTGGCGATCTGCTCGAGCATATGGTCGAAGAAGCCGATGCCCGTGGCAATGTCGCTGTCGAGCGGCGCGTCGAGGTTGACGGTTGCACTGATGCGCGTCTCGCGCGTGTTGCGTGCGACGCTGGCCGTGCGATCCGAGTAGCAGAGCCTGGCTACGATCTGCGGCCACGTGAGCGCGTCCTCGCAATCGCAGTTGACCAGCAGGCCCGTCACGCCGATGCGCTCGGCAAGCTGCAGGTCGGTCTCGCGGTCGCCGATGACCGCCGAGGCCGCCAGGTCGAGCTCGTTCGCGGCAAGATACTTCGTCAACAGGCCGGCACGCGGTTTGCGACAGTCGCAACCGTCGTCGGGCAGGTGCGGGCAGATGAACACCTCGTCAAAGCGAATGCCCTGGCTTTCGAACAGGCTCATCGTCAGCGCATGCGGGCCGTCGAAGTCCTCGCGCGGAAACGCGTCGGTGCCGAGGCCATCCTGGTTGCTGACCATGACGAAGCGATAGCCGTGCTGCGCCAGCTCGAGCAACGACGGGATCACGTCGTCGACGAGACGCACCTTGTCGAGGGCATCGACCTGTTCGTCGGCGGGCTCGACGATCAGGGTGCCGTCGCGGTCGATGAACAATACCTTGCTAGCCATGGTCCGCCCTTTCGAGAGTCCGCAGCACGCGCAACAGTGCGTCGTTTTCCTCGCGGCTGCCGATCGTGATGCGAATGCAGTCGTCGAGATCGCCGCCGAAGTGACGCAACAGCACCTTCTGTTCGGCGCAGCGGCGCATGACGGTGCCGGCATCGTCCACACGGACGAGCAGGAAATTGGCATCCGACGGCCAGATCTTCGTGATGAACCCGAAGGCGTCGAGGGCGACCTCAAGGCGTTGCCGTTCGCTGACGATCTCGGCGACGGTCTCGCGTGCCGATTCGAGCTGATCGGCCTGCAGCGCATCTTCGACACACTCGACGACGGGCGTGGCGAGCGCGTAGGGCGCCTGCACCGCGCTCAGCATGCGGATTACGGGTTCGGGTCCCATCACAGCGCCGCAGCGCGCGCCGGCGAAGCCGAGGGCTTTCGACAGGGTGCGCAGGACCAGCAGGTTGCCGAATCGACCGAGGAGACGGGTCACCGACGGTTTGTCGCCGAACTCCACGTAGGCCTCGTCCACGACGACGGCCGAATGTTCGCCGCGCTCGGCCAGCAGGCGTTCGAGATCGGCGCGCGGCAGGGTCGTGCCGGTCGGGTTGTTGGGGGAGCAGACGAAGATCAGCCGGGTGCTGTCGTCGCAGGCCGCGAGCATGTCGTCGACGTCGATGGCGAAGTCCCGCTCGGCCAGGGTAGGTACTTCGATGAGGCGCGCACCCTGTACCTTTGCGTAGTGCCGGTACATCGAAAACGACGGTGACGTGACGAGGACGCTGTCTTCGCCGGCGCGGCAGAAGCAGCGGATCACGAGATCGATGGCCTCGCTCGAGCCACGCGTCACGAGCAGCTGGCCCGGGGCGCAGCCGAAGCGCGACGCCAGGGCTCGCTGCAGCCCCGCGGGCCGCACTTCGGGGTAGCGGTTCAGCGGACGCCGGAAGTTGCCGATGCCGTTGGGGCGCGGCGACTCGTTGGCATTGAGGCGAATCGTGTCGTCCACCTGTTCCGCCGCCTCGTACGGATTCAGTTCCCGGATCTCGGGCCGCGCCAGTTTGACGATGCTCATGTCCGGCCTCCGAGGCGTCGCGTCACGGCGGCGGCGTGCGCGTCCAGGCCTTCGAGACCAGCCAGGCGAACCACCGCGTCGCCGAGCGCTTCGAGGCCGTCACGCGTCAGTTCCTGCACGGTCATTTGCCGCAGGAACTGGTCGACCCCGAGGCCGTTGTAGGTTCGCGCGAACCCGTAGGTCGGCAGGACGTGATTGGTGCCGCTGCAATAGTCGCCGACGGATTCGGGCGACCACGGGCCGACGAACACGGAGCCTGCGTTGCGGACCGCGCCCAACCGATCGCGCGGTCGTTCGACCTGCAGGATCAGGTGCTCCGGTGCATACTCGTTGCTGACGCCGATCGCGGCGTCGACGTCCGGGACGAGGATAATGCGCGCATGCTCGAGCGCTGCACGGGCGATATCGGCACGCGACAGTGTCTGTAGTTGCGTTTCGAGTTGCGCGGCAACGTCCCGGGCGAGGCGCTGCGACGTCGTGACGAGCACGACCTGTGAGTCGACGCCGTGCTCGGCCTGGGCGAGCAGGTCGGACGCGACGTATTCGGCCGACGCCGCGGCGTCCGCGACGACCAGTACTTCCGACGGCCCGGCCGGCATGTCGATCGCGGCGCCGTTCGGGTCGCCGCTGACCAGCGCCTTGGCGCAGGTCACCCACGCGTTGCCCGGCCCGAAGACCTTCGCCACCTTCGGAACCGTCGCGGTGCCGTAGGCCATTGCGGCTACCGCCTGCGCGCCGCCGACCTTGTACACTTCCGACACGCCGGCGCGCTGCGCCGCGACCAAGACAGCGGGGTCCGCCGAACCGTCCGGGCGCGGCGGCGTGCACAACACGCGTACCGGGCAGCCCGCGATGGCGGCCGGGACCGCGAGCATGATCGCCGCGGAGGGCAGGGGCGCCGTGCCCGCCGGCACATAGAGGCCGACTGCGTCGATCGGGTGTGTGATCCGTTCGCAGAGCACACCCCGCATGGTTTCCACCGCGATGGGTGCAGGCACCTGTGCTTCGTGGAAGCGCCGCACGTTGGCGATCGCGAGATCGATGGCCTCGACCTGCTGCGCGTCCAGGGCCGCGACGGCGGCCGCGAATTCGGGCGCCGCCACACGAAAATCCGCGAGGTCCGCACCGTCGTAGGTGCGTGTCAGCCGCCGGATCGCGGTATCGCCCTCACGCCGCACGTCGGCAATGATTGTTGCGACATCCGCGCGAATGCCGGCATCGTCCGCAACGGCCGGTCGTTGCAGCAGTGCCTGGCGCTCGGCGGCGCCGAGTTCGTCCCAGGTAACGGTCTGTACGGCCGTCATTCGAGCATCTTCTCGACGGGCAGGACGAGCAGGGAACTCGCACCGGCGGCCTTGAGGTTTTCGAGCGTCTCCCAGAAGACGTTTTCGCGGCACACCGCGTGGACCGCGACTTTGTCGTCATTGCCGTCGAGACGCAGCACCGTCGGCGCCTCGGAGCCCGGCAGCAGGTCGCGGATCTCGGCCAGGGCCGCTTTCGGCGCGTGCAGCATGATGTACTTGCTCTCGCGGACCTGCAGGACACCGTCGAGCCGCTGCAGGATCTTGTCGACGAGCCCCTGCTTGGCCTCGCCCAGCGGCTTCTGTGTCTGGATGACGACGGCCTCGCTGTCGAGCAGCACGTCGACTTCGCGGAGGCCGTTGGCGGCGAGCGTACTGCCCGTCGAGACGAGATCGCAGATGAAGTCGGCGCGTCCCAGCTTGGGCGCAATTTCCACGGCGCCCGAGAAATACACGGCCTCGGCAGTGATCCCGTTTTTACTGAGAAAATCATTTAATAAACCGACATAACTTGTTGCTATCTTTTGGTTTTCCAA
>JBFJQO010000214.1:0-4581 GCA_041616535.1 Woeseiaceae bacterium
AAGCATGCGCGCCTGGCGGTGCATCGACTTGAAGTCGCCCGAGCCGCCGTGCAGCAGCAGGATACCCACCTTCCTGCCGTCCGCGCCGATCGTGATGTCGTCATCCTGGTCGGGGCGATGGACCGACATGCCGATATCCCACTGCATGCCGGCCGCCGTGACGCGAACGACGTCTTCTTCCCAGCCCTGTTCGCCCATGAGCGGGATGTCGGGGCGCCCGAGCACGTCGGCCGATGCCGCACGAATGTCGTCGGTGGTGACGACCGACGGCGGATTCCATTCGGCGGCGGTCTCACCAAAGGACAGCAACAGCAGGGCGCTATGCAGCGCGGCAAAAACAGTAAACGGACGAATCATCTCGACTCCTTATTAATCAGGTTGCGCTCGTTACGCGTCACGGCGGCGCAGCACCTGGTGGCGGCCCGCGAACGCGAGCAGTACGACGGCCACGGCAGCGACGGCGGCAATGCGCAGCCAGTTCGTCGTCGATGCTGTGCGATCGGACCCGGGCGCGACGGGTGGTGCGGGCGCCGGGGTGCGCAGGTCCGGAACGTCGGCGAACGGATCTTCTGTCGTGTACCGGCCGGTTTCAGGGTCGATATAGATCATGTACGCCGGGCGCTCGTCATCGTCACCCGCAGCTGCGTTCGCCGCCACGAGCAACGCGGCCAGGACAAATGCCAGCCCGCAAAGCGAGCGTGTGTATGCACGCAACATCAGGGCGCTAGTTCCACAGTCTCGCGTCGTAAGCGAGACGGCCGGCGACGTAGGTGAGCTCGATATGCAGCGTGTCGAGTTTGTCGTCGGGCGTGGCAAGGAAGTCGCCACCGAGGACCGCGAGGTCGGCCCACTTACCCGGCTCGATCGAGCCGAGCTCGTCTTCCTCGCCGATAAATCGCGCCGCGTTGATGGTGATCATGCGTAATGCCGTGTTGCGGTCGATGGCGTGTTGTGCGCCGATCGCGATGCCGTCCTCGCCGCGGCGTGTGACTGCCCACTGGATCATTTCCATCGGGTGATTGCCGGGGTCCGAGCCTTCGAAATGGACGTTGACGCCGCGCCGAATCAGTTCGCTGACCGGCTGCAAATCATCGAGCTGCTCGTGATACTCGTAACGCAGCGGCGCGACGTCGCCGACCAGCCGCGGATCGAAATACTCGCTGATGTTGAGCGCGAATCGCAGCCGCTCGTTGTATTTGTCGATAAGCGCGTAGTTGTCGGGATGCCAGATCACGTTGTGGTCGTAGCCGTTCGGCTTGATTTGCGGGAACAATATCTCGCCGCTCGAATAGGCATTGTCGACGGCATCCAGCACGACCCGCATCGCACCGCTGCCCATGTTGTGGTTGCCGCTGGTGTTCCAGCCGTACTTGATCAAGAGGCGCATCGTGTTCCAGTCGGTTTCGCGCTTGTCGGCCTCGCTCATCTGATCCCAGGTCAGCCCGGTCACGCCCTCGCCGGACCACTTGTTCCAGCCGTGCGGGGTGCCGTCGAGTTCCGCAAGAATTCGATCCTTGGGCCGGATCGTCAGTATGCCGGACGGACTGTTCGGGCCGTCGTCGAGGGAGGCCAGTGCAGCGCCGACGATCTTGACCATGGGTCCTCGTACGGGATCGTACAGCGAGAAGTCGACGAGGTTGCCGACGCGCTTCAGGTATTGCTCCGGGAACGGGTTCTGGCGCGTCATGTCGTGGCCGGGATAGACACGCATCGACAGGTCGCCGTTGTGAAACAACTCGTTCAGCATGCTGATTGTCAGGCCGCTCATGTGGCCGGTCGTCGTCGTCACGCCGACGGACAGGTAACCGAGGAACGACGCTCTGGCATCGCGCAGGCCTTTCTCGATATAGGCGCGGCTGGGATACGGTCGCGCCTGCCAGCCGATGAAGCCGGTCGCTTCGTGGAACATGGCACCGGTCGGGTTGCCCTCGTCATCTTTGACGATACCGAAGTGGTCGCGCGGCAGGCCGAGCGAGAACGCGCGTTCGAGCATCGCCGAGTTCACGCGCACGTCGCTGCTGGTATAGAAGAGCGCGATCGGGTTGTCGGGCGAGAGCCGGTCCAGGTCGTCGAGTGTCCAGGCCCATGCGTCGGCGGGAAAGTCCTTGGGCATGTTGACGAACAGCGGTTCGCCGGGTGTCGCCTTGTCGAGCACTGCGTCGATCGAGCTCAGCAGGCCCTCCATGTCCGACCCCTCGATGCGTCCGGACAGCCAGCCGCCGACCATCGTGTCCTTGTAGATGTCGCCGCCGGGTACGGCGTTGTCACCGTCGTTGTAAATATAGCCGGGCGTGACGGTGCGTCCTTCGAGGTCCACGCGCTCCGTGCCCGGGCCCGCGAGCGCGAGCATGTCGGCGCTCGTCCCGGTTGCAAGGATTCGGCCGTCGCGTACCGCGACCGCTTGCGTCACGGTGAATGCTTCGTCAACCGTGAGCACGCTGCCGCCATATAAAACGAGGTCGGCATAATTGATCAGCGACGGATGCAGTTCGGCGGCTGCCGCAACACCGCAGGAAAGCCAAAGGGTGGCGAACAACAGCTGCGCGCGGGAATACGGTGTATCTGTCATCAGCTCCCCCGGTCGATGCGGCGCCCGCTATCGATACAGGCTGTCTATGTAGCCGCTTTCGTCGAGTTCCCGTACATAGCGGTCGTCGTAGAAATGCTCGACCGCGTACTTGCGCATTTCGTGACTGTCGTAGATGCGCATGACCTGTTTCAGTCCTTCATAGGGCGGGTAAGGTTTGCTCGGCAGCTTCGCGGCTTCCGCATAGAAAAACTCGAGCAACTCCGGGTCGGTGATCAGGAACCACTTGCGGATGGCGCGGAACGACGCATCCTTGTCCGTTTTCAGCAGCGCGATGGCTTCGACCGCGCTCTTCATGAAGCGTCTAGCGACCTCCGGATTCTGTGCCAGCCAGTCACGGTCGAACAGGAACGACGAGCCGGCGACCGGCAGTTTGTAGTCGGCGAGATCGGCGAGCACCTTGTAGCCGGCATCGACGGCCATCGTCGAATGCAGTTCCGGGCCGATGATCGCGTCTACATGCCCGAGTTCCAGCGCGTCGACACCGAGCGCATCGCCCATCATCGACCAGTCGTAGCGCGGGTCCCAGCCGAGCGTTTCGGCGAGGCTGATCGCCATGTAATGCGTGACCGCGCCGACACCGGAATAGCCAATGCGCTTGCCCTTCAGGTCCTGTACCGTCGCGATCTCCGGCTGGCTGATGATGCGCCAGCGCGACGTCGTGTGTGTCGATCCCAGGATGACCGGATCCCAGGCACCGGCCTTGGTCGTCAGCCGGACGATTGTCGGCGAGGCGCCGCCGATCTTGACCGGAATGTGCCGGTCGCCCTTGACGATGAATTCCTCCGGCACGTCGACGCCGCTCTTGCGGATGATGTCAACGGACCCGCGCGAAAACAGCGGGCGTACGTCGAGGCCGTTTTTCTCGTAAATACCCTCGTCGAGGGCCAGCACGAAAGGCAGCTTGTTCAGCGATACGTCGCCGAGCAACAGGTCCATTTGCACGGCATGCTCGTCGGCGCGAGCTGTCGCCAGCACCGCGACGAGTGCGAGCAGGGCGGGCAGGCATCGGGCGGCCGCCCCCGTTACGGTCCTGCCGGTGATCGCGCGCGCGAGTGGAACATTCATCGGGCTACCTCGGGAATCATCGATGCGACAGAAAACGGTCCAGGGAGCGGTCGATGTCGCCGCTCGGCCCGCAAGATCCTGTCAGAACGCTAGTCGAGCGCGCGCGCCTTGGCAACACTTGCAACGGTAGCCATCATCAGCCTGAGCGCGGGCGAGGGATCACGGTCGGCCTTGATCGTCAGGCCCACGGCGCCACTGGTATCGCTGGTGTCGATATCCAGCGCAGCGAGAGTGCCGTTCTTCAGTTCGTGCTCGACGACGCCGCGCGAAATGATCCAGATGGCATCGGATTCGAGCACGAACTGTCGGCAAAAATCGACCGAGCGCGCTTCGATCGCGTACGGCATTACACCGACGCCTTTGGCAATCAGAAACCGATCGACGACCGGGCGCATGATGCCGTCTTCGGTCGGCATAAGAAGAGCAAGCGACTCGAGCTGAGTCGCGTCGAAAGCATGCTGCCCGGCGAACGGGTGGTCGGGGCGTACGACGAACACGAGCTGCTCGGAATAAAGGTGCGAAAAAGTCAGGCCCTGCATCAGCTTGGGACGGGGCAGGCGACCGACGACGAGGTCGAGATCGCCGATCCGCAGCTGCTCGAGCATCAAAACGTTTGGCGCCGTGACCAGGTGGATGCGCGTCGAGTTGCTCTTGCGAAATTCGTTGATCACGGTCGGCATCACGTGTGCTGCGACCGTCGGCAACGCGCCGATCGACAAGACCTCGGTACCCCGATGTTGTGCCTGCGCCAGGCCGTCGAGCCCTTCCTTGAGCGCGGCGACGCTGGCCCCGGCGTAGCGCAGGAATACCGCGCCTTCCGGCGTGGGCGTCAGGCCGCCCTTGCCGCCACGGTCGAAGAGCCGTGCGTCGAGCATTTGCTCGAGCTCCTTGAGCGTCTTCGATGCCGCCGGCTGGGTAATATTGAG
>JBFJQO010000215.1:0-4580 GCA_041616535.1 Woeseiaceae bacterium
ACCGCGACCACCTCGAGAACCATTATCACGAGCCGACCGACGACCTGTCGCGACCCGTTGACTGGGGTTCGGCTGTGCGCTTTGCGCGCGCTCACGCGCGCATCGGCTACGGTGTCGCGATGGAGGCGCCGCGCCCGGCGTGGAACGACGGGAACTTCTTCGGCGAGCGCTTCGCGACGCCCTGAGAAGCGCTACTTCTCGCCCGGTGCCTTGCCGAGCTCGCGCAGCGCCTGGGCCTGGTCCTCGCTGATCGGGTACAGCGCCCGAATCCGGCAGCCGCGAAACGTATCGTTGCCCGCGTAGATGTGGCGTGAATTGTAACGCACGTCGGGCCGCATCTTCCGCGTCATCGGATCGTCTACGCAACGCGTGACATACTCGAGCAGCCACTGTTCGCGACGCGTGCTCACGATGACGTATTCGTCGTTGAGCACTTCCTGGCGGAGTTGCTCGAAAGTCGAGATTGATTGCGTTGTTGCCAGTTCGTTGACCTCGACGAAGTCTCTGACGGCGCTGATGCGCTCTTCCTGGTGCGACGTCGCGCAGGCGGCGAGCGCCAGGGCCGTAACGATGAGTGTCGGTGCTTTCATGGCCGTTCCCCCCGTATCGTGTACATGTTGGTGACCAACGCAACGGCGCGCGGATAGGCCTGGATCCAGCGTTCGATGTCGACCCGCATCGCCTCCGGCGCACGCTCGCGCTCGATGCGCACGTCATCGGCTTTGCCGCCCCCGTAGCCCTCGGGCATCAGCCAAAGACCGCTGAACGCGGCGAAAGCCACGTCCGTGAAGTTGATCATGTCGCCGCCGAGCAGCGACCGGCGGCCGTCGCCGAGGTTGGCATCGACCTCGCCGAGCAGTTCCTCGATGCGGGCGACCGAGCGCGCGTAGTGCGTGTCGTCGATTTTGAACGAAAACCGAATCAGGGCCGCGAGCAGCGGGTACAACGCACGCAGCACGAGACGCTGCCATGCCGGCGCCCGGCTGTCGTGCAGCCCCCAGGCGTGCAACGTCAGGTCGCGGTCCTCGAGGATGTGATAGTAGACCCACACCTGCAGCGAGCGGCCGTAAAGGTCGAGACGCTGTTCGAGCTCGACGCGCTCCGCCGTCGGCTCGAGAAACGCGAAGCGTTCCGGGTCCTCGTGCAAATAGCGGCCGTACAGGTAGCGCAGGATGTCCGGCGAGTTGCCGATGACGGAGCGCACGACGCCCGTGCGCACCTTGAGCTGCGGCACGGTACGGCCGCGGAAATAGGCGCCGAGCGTCGCGGCCGAGGTCTGCTCGACGTAGTCGATGCCGAGCCGGTCCATGGTCCAGCGGACCTTCTCGACGAAGTGGCTCGCGGACATTGCTGCCAGCACGAGCTCGGGTGTGCGCTCCGGCGCGACGATCCCGCTCAGCGTGATCAGCCAGCGGCACAGCAGCAGCAGCACCACGAGGCCTACTGCCGCTGCGACCGAAAGTCCGTACCACGCGACAACGACCGGCGCCAGAAATACGACGATCGCGAAAACGAGGTTACGCCGGTCGGTCATGCGCTTACCAGATTTTCACCCGGTCTTCGGGCGGCAGGTACAGCGCGTCGGTTTCCGCGACTTCGAAGGCCGTGTACCACTCGGGCACGTTGCGAACCGGCCCGTTGGTGCGATAGACGGCCGGCGAATGCGGGTCCGTCGCGATGCGGCGGCGCAGCTCCTCGTCGCGGATGATGCCGCGCCAGACCTGGCCGAAGCCGAGGAAGACGCGCTGGATGCCCGTGAAGCCGTCGATGACGGGTGGCTCCGCACCGTCGAGCGACATCTTGTAGGCCAGCAGGCCGATCGTGATGCCGCCGAGATCACCGATGTTCTCGCCCTGCGTGAACTCGCCATTGACGGCAAGGTCGTCGAAGGGTCTGAAAGCATCGTACTGGGCGATCAGTGCGCCCGTGCGCTTCTCGAATTCGCTGCGGTCCTGGTCGGTCCACCAATTGCGCAGGACGCCGTCGCCGTCGAACGTGCTGCCCTTGTCGTCGAAGCCATGGCCGATCTCGTGGCCGATCACGGCCCCGATGGCGCCGTAGTTGACCGCATCGTCGGCTTCCATATTGAAAAACGGCGGCTGCAGGATCGCGGCCGGGAACACGATCTGGTTCAGCGGCGGGTTGTAGTACGCGTTGACCGTCTGCGGGTTCATGCCCCACTCCGTTCGATCGACGGGCCCGCCCTGGCGATCTAGCCGGCGCTTGTACTCGGCGTACGCGGCACGCTCGATGTTGCCGAAGTAGTCGTCGGCCTGAATGTCGAAGTCGTACTCGCGCCACTTGTCCGGGTAACCGATCATCGGCGTGAACTTGGAAAGCTTGTCGAGTGCCTGGGCCTTGGTTTCCTCGCCCATCCAGTCGAGCTCCTTGATGCTCTTTTCGTAGGCCTTGACGAGGTTGCCGACCAGCTCGAGCATGCGTTCCTTAGCCGCGGGCGGGAAGTGCTTCTTGACGTAGACCTTGCCGACGACTTCGCCGAGCACGCCGTCGACCGTGCTGACGGCGCGCCGCCAGTCGGCGCGTTGTTCTTCGGTACCCGACAGCGTCTTGCCGTAGAACTCGAAGTTCTGGTCGTCGATCTCTTTCGTCAGGCGGCCCGCCGTATTATTGAGCGCGCTCCAGGTCAGGTAGGTCTTCCAGGCGTCGAGGTCCGTGTCGCGGATGATGCCGTCGAGCGCCTGCAGGTACTCGAGGTTGTAAACCACGATCTCGGGGAGGTCCTGGATGCCGAGCTCGCCGAGATAACCGTCCCAATTGAAGTTGGGCATGATGCCGGGCAGGTCGTCGAGCGCGAACTTGCGGTAATTGCCCGCGTAGTCGCGCATTTTCTCTTTCTTCATGTGCTCGGCGGCGAGGCGCGTCTCAAGCGCCATGATCGTCTGCGCCGCCTCGTCGCCGCCATCGAAACCGGCGATGTCGAACATTTTCTCGATGTGCGCGACGTACTGATCGCGGATCGCGGCCGAAGCGTCGTCATCTTTGAAGTAGTACTCCCGGTCCGGGAGGCCGAGGCCGCTTTGCGATATCAGGATCGCGTAGTGGCGCGGGTCGAGGAAGTCGGTGAGCTGCTGTGCGGCGAACGGCGCGTCGAGACCGCGCGTCAAAACGCCCGCGAAGTAGACGGCCATGTCATCGTAGCTCTGGATCGCGGCGATGCGATCGAGTTCGGGCTGCAACGGTTCGATACCGCGTGCGTTGCGCGTGTCCCAGTCGAGGAACGAGTTGTAGAGATCGCCGACCTTTTGCTCGTCAGATCCTTTCGGGAAGTCGCCCGTGGCCGACTCCTCGATGATGGCCTTGACCGCCTCCTGCGACTCGTCGCGCAAGATATCGAACAGCCCGTAACGCGACTTGTCCGCGGGCATTTCCGCGTTTTCTACCCACGCCCCGTTGACGTAGGCGAAAAAGTCGTCGCCCGGACGGACGCTCTTGTCCATGCCCGCCGTGTCGATGCCTGAGACGAGCGCTTGCGGTGCGTCGGCCGCGGCCTGCGGCGCGTCGGGCTGGCCACATGCCGCAACGGCGAGCAGCGCGGCCGCGCCGATCAATCCTTTTTTCACTATGATCCCCTTTGTAGGTGTGTGTTGCCCGGCCTCTGCCGGGCCTTGATTTTCCGTGCTGTTTGGACTCGTTGCGCTCGAAAAAATTCAACGGCAACCTGCTTGCTAGATATCGAGGTTCTCCACCGTCAGCGCATGTTTCTCGATGAATTCGCGGCGCGGCTCGACCTGATCGCCCATCAGCGTCGTGAAGATTTCGTCGGCCTTGACCGCATCCTCGATCTTGACCTGCATCAGCCGCCGCGTCTCGGGGTTGACGGTCGTATCCCAGAGCTGGTCCGGGTTCATTTCACCGAGACCCTTGTAGCGCTGAATCGACTGGCCACGGCGCGCCTCGCTCATCAGCCAGGCGACCGCGTCGGCAAACGACTCGACGGGCTGCTCACGCTCGCCACGCCTGACGAACGCGCCCTCGGTGAGCAGGTCGGTGAGCTTGGCGGCGAGATCCCGGATGTGGCGGTACTCGTTGGTACCGAAGAACTCGCGCGGCAGGTAACGCGTCGCGCCGAGGCCATGCTGCACTTTCGTGATCGCTATGCGCACGCCCTCCCCGTCTTCGTCGCCGCGCTCGAGCACCGCGGAGTAACTGCCGCCGTTGCCGTTTTCGGCCCGGTCGCCGCTGTGCTTGGGCAGCGCCGCGCTCAGCTTTGCGGTCCAGGCTTCGAGGGCGTCGAGGTCCTCGGCGGCTTCGGCCGACACGGCCGGCAGCGCGCTGATCGTCCGCAGCACGACTTCGTCGTAACGGTTCGCGAGGCGGGCGATAATGTTTTCGACGGCAATGTGCTCCTTGGCGAGCGTCTCGAGGGCGACGCCGGACAGCGGCGGCGCGTCGGCGTTAACGTACAGCGCCGCGTTGTCCATCGCGGCGTTCAACAGGTAGTTGTCGAGCTCGACATCGTCCTTGACGTAGACCTCCTGCTTGCCGCGCTTGATCTTGTACAACGGCGGCTGCGCGATGTAGACGTGCCCGCGCTCGATGAGTTCGGGCATTTGCCGGTA
>JBFJQO010000216.1:0-4552 GCA_041616535.1 Woeseiaceae bacterium
ATGCCACGAACGATGAACTTGTCGAGTGCCGCGCGCATTCTGCTGATCGCCTGCTCGCGGTCCTCGCCCCACGTAATCAGCTTCGCGACAATCGGATCGTAGAACATCGAGACCTCGCCGCCCTCGTACACGCCCGTATCGACGCGCACGTGATCGTCCTCGGCCGGCGGCCGATAGTAAACGAGCCGGCCCGTCGACGGTAGGAAATTGCGAAACGGGTCTTCGGCATAGACACGTGCCTCGATCGCCCAGCCCTTGATGCCGACGTCCGGTTGGCCGATCGGCAGCTTCTCGCCGGCCGCAACCTTGATCATGAGTTCGACGAGGTCGACACCGGTCGTCAGCTCCGTGACCGGGTGCTCCACCTGCAGGCGCGTGTTCATCTCGAGGAAATAGAAGTTCCTGTCCCTGTCGACGATGAACTCGACCGTACCGGCCGATTCGTAATTGACGGCCTTCGCCAGCGCGACCGCCTGCTCACCCATCGCTTTGCGTGTCCCGGCATCGAGGAACGGCGACGGCGCCTCCTCGATGACTTTCTGGTGGCGGCGCTGCAGCGAGCATTCGCGCTCGTTGAGGTAGATGCAGCTGCCGTGGCTGTCGGCCAGCACCTGGATCTCGATGTGGCGCGGCTCCTCGATGAATTTCTCGATGAACACGCGATCGTCGCCGAAGCTGGATTTCGCCTCGTTCGTCGCGCGCTCGAACCCGTCACGGCACTCCGCGTCATTGTGCGCGACCCGCATGCCCTTGCCGCCACCGCCCGCAGACGCCTTGAGCATGACGGGATAGCCGATGCCTTGCGCAACCTCGACGGCATGCTGCGCATCTTTGACGACGTCCGTATAGCCCGGAATCGTATTGACCTTTGCCTTGTCGGCGAGTCTTTTCGACGTGATCTTGTCGCCCATCGCCTCGATGGCTTTGGTCTTCGGACCGATGAACGCGATCTTCTTCTTGGCCAGCGCCTCACAAAACGCGGAATTCTCGGACAGGAAGCCGTAGCCCGGGTGCACCGCCTCGGCGCCCGTATCGAGACAGGCCTGCACGATACGATCTAGCGCCAAGTAGGACTCGGCTGACGGCGCAGCGCCGATGTGGACGGCTTCGTCCGCGAGCTGCACGTGCAGCGCATCAACATCCGCATCCGAGTAGACGGCCACGGTCTTGATACCCATTTTCTTTGCGGACTTGATAACGCGGCAGGCGATCTCGCCGCGGTTCGCAATCAGGATCTTTTTAAACAAACCTTTTGTCCTTTTCGTGCCGCGTCAGAGCGGAATGTTGTCGTGCTTGCGCCATGGATTCTCGAGTTTCTTGTCGCGCAGCATCGCGAGCGAGCGACAGATACGTTTGCGTGTCGCATGCGGTGCGATGACGTCGTCGATATAGCCGCGACTGGCCGCGATGAACGGGTTGGCGAACTTCTCGCGATACTCCTCGGTGCGCCGCGCGATCTTCTCCTCGTCGCCGAGGTCCTTGCGGAAGATGATCTCGACCGCGCCTTTCGGACCCATGACCGCGATCTCGGCGCTCGGCCATGCGAGATTCACATCACCGCGTAAATGCTTGGACGCCATCACGTCGTATGCGCCGCCATACGCCTTGCGCGTGATGACCGTGACCTTCGGCACCGTCGCCTCGGCATAGGCAAACAGGAGCTTGGCGCCGTGCTTGATGATGCCGCCATACTCCTGCGCCGTACCCGGCATGAAACCCGGCACGTCGACCAGCGTCACGATCGGGATGTTGAACGCGTCGCAGAAGCGCACGAAGCGGCCTGCCTTGATCGACGACTTGATGTCGAGACAGCCGGCCTGCACGAGCGGCTGGTTGGCGACTATGCCGACCGGGTTACCCTCCATGCGTGCGAAGCCGATGATGATGTTCTTGGCGTGCTCGGGCTGCAGCTCCCAGAATTCGTTGTCATCGACGATCTTGTGGATCGCTTCCTTGATATCGTAGGGCTTGTTCGGATTGTCGGGAACCAGCGTGTCGAGCGACATTTCCATGCGATCGGCCGGGTCGGGCGTCGGTCGATACGGCGCTTTCTCCCGACTGTTCGACGGCAGATAGTTGATGAAGCGGCGCACCATGCTGAGCGCCTCGACGTCGTTCTCGTAGGCACAGTCGCAGACGCCCGAGATCGTCGAGTGCGTCGTTGCTCCGCCGAGCTCCTCGGCCGTGACGACTTCATGCGTGACCGTTTTGACGACATCCGGTCCGGTCACGAACATATAAGATGTGTCCTTCACCATGAAGATGAAGTCGGTCATGGCGGGCGAATAGACCGCGCCGCCGGCGCACGGACCCATCACGACCGAGATCTGCGGCACGACCCCTGACGCGAGCACGTTGCGCTGGAAGACCTCGGCGTAACCGCCCAGTGAAACGACACCCTCCTGGATGCGCGCACCGCCCGAGTCGTTGAGGCCGATAACCGGCGCGCCGACTTTCATCGCCTGGTCCATGACCTTGCAGATCTTTTCCGCGTGGGTCTCGGAGAGCGATCCGCCGAAGACCGTGAAATCCTGGCTAAAGACGAACACCATCCGGCCGTTGATCGTGCCATAGCCCGTCACGACACCGTCGCCGAGGACCTTCTTGTCTTCCATGCCGAAATCGGTGCAACGATGTTCGACGAAGGTATCCCATTCCTCGAAGCTGCCCTCGTCGAGCAGCAGCTCGACGCGCTCACGCGCCGTCAGCTTGCCGCGGGCGTGTTGCGTGTCGATGCGCTTCTGGCCGCCACCCAGCGCCGCCGCCGCGCGTTTTTCGGCGAGTTGATCCACGATATGTTTCATGTCGCTTTCTTTTCCTTGATTTTTGCGAGGACTTCGCGCGCCGCATTGACGATATTGGTGCCGGGACCATAGATGGCCGAGACGCCCGCCGAGTACAGCGTGTCGTAGTCCTGCGGCGGGATGACGCCGCCGCAGATCACGATGATATCCGACGCGCCGGCATCCTTCAGGCTATTGACGACCTGCGGCACGAGCGTCTTGTGCCCTGCGGCCTGCGAGGAAATGCCGACGACGTGCACGTCGTTCTCGATCGCCTCGCGCACCGCCTCCTCGGGGGTCTGGAACAACGGGCCGATGTCGACGTCGAATCCGAGGTCGGCAAAGCCCGTCGCGATCACTTTGGCGCCGCGATCATGGCCGTCCTGGCCGAGTTTGCAGACGAGCATGCGCGGCCGGCGGCCCTGTTCCTTCGCGAATCCGTCGACATCGCGCCAGATCGCCTGGAACTCGTCATCGTTCTCGTAGGCCGCGCCATACACGCCCGAAATCGATCGCGTCATCGCACGGTACCTTCCGTACACGTCTTCGAGGGCATCCGAAATCTCGCCGACCGTGGCGCGTGCGCGTGCGGCATCGATAGCGAGGGCCAGCAGGTTGCCGGTGCCCGCTTTCGCGGCCGCCGTGAGTTCGCCGAGCGCCGCACGGCACTCACTTTCATCGCGTTTCTTGCGCACGCGTTCGAGGCGCCGGACCTGCGCCTCGCGCACTGCCGTGTTGTCGATGTCGCGGATCTCGACGGGTGCCTCGTCCTTCGCGCGATACTTGTTGACGCCAACGATGACTTCCTCGCCGCGATCGATGCGCGCCTGCCGCCGCGCTGCCGCTTCCTCGATGCGCATCTTCGGCATACCCGATTCGACGGCTTTGGTCATCCCGCCCATCGCCTCGACCTCGTCGATGAGCTTGCGAGCCTCCGCCGCGAGATCGGCCGTAAGCTTCTCGATGTAGTAACTTCCCGCGAGCGGATCGACGACGTTCGTAACGCCCGATTCCTCTTGCAGGACGAGCTGGGTGTTGCGCGCAATGCCGGCCGAGAAATCGGTGGGCAACGCCAGGGCCTCGTCGAATGAGTTGGTGTGCAGCGATTGCGTGCCGCCGAGCGCGGCGGCGAACGCCTGCGTCGTGACACGAACAATGTTGTTGTAGGGACCGTCTGCCGTCAACGAGACGCCCGAGGTCTGACAATGGGTCCGCAACATCAGCGACTTCGGGTTCTGTGGCGAAAACTTCTCGGCCATGAGCGTGGACCACAACAGGCGTGCCGCGCGTAACTTTGCAACTTCCATGAAGAAGTTCATGCCGATCGCGAAGAAGAACGAGAGGCGCGGGGCGAACTTGTCGACGTCGAGACCCGAATCGATCGCGGTACGGACGTACTCGATGCCGTCGGCGATCGTGTAAGCGAGTTCCTGGGCGCAGGTCGCGCCGGCTTCCTGCATGTGATAGCCGGATATCGAGATCGAGTTGTAACGCGGCATGGATTCGGCCGTGAACGCGATGATGTCGGAGACGATGCGCATCGACGGCTCGGGCGGGTAGATGTAGGTATTGCGGACCATGAATTCCTTGAGGATGTCGTTCTGCAAGGTGCCCGCGAGCTGTGCGGGCGCGACGCCCTGCTCTTCGGCCGCGACGACGTACATGGCCATGATGGGCAACGCGGCACCGTTCATGGTCATCGAAACGGACATCTTGTCGAGCGGTATGCCGTCGAACAGGATCTTCATGTCCTCCACGGAGTCGATCGC
>JBFJQO010000217.1:0-4480 GCA_041616535.1 Woeseiaceae bacterium
AGCCCCAGGAGATCATTCGCTCGATTCGCTCGGAGTTCATCCCGGACCTGCTCGCACGCCACCCGGGCGTCCGCCACGGTCTCGAGGGTGCGAGCGAGGAACAGAATCAGTTTCTTTTCGACCTGGGCATCGCATTCATCGCGGCCCTGTTCCTGATCTATGCATTGATTGCGATACCGCTGCACTCGTACAGCCAGCCGCTGATCATCATGTCCGTCATTCCGTTCGGCCTGATCGGTGCCGTGATTGGCCACGTGATCATGGGCATGTCGATCAGCATGTTCTCGATGTTCGGGCTGATCGCGCTGGCCGGTGTCGTCGTCAATGACAGCCTGATCATGATCGACTTCATCAACAAGGCGCGCATAGAAGGCAAGCCGATCCGACAGGCGGTCGTCGAGTCGGGCACGGCGCGCTTCCGCGCCATTATCCTGACGTCCTTCACGACGGCAGCCGGGCTCATGCCGATCCTCATGGAGACGAGTTCGCAGGCGCAGTACGTCATACCGACCGCGATTTCAATCAGCTTCGGCATCGTCTTCGCCACGGTGATCACGTTGTTCCTGATCCCGTCCCTGTATATGTTGCAGGAAGACGGCTTCGCGGCGGCGCGGCGCTTCAAGGCCTGGCTGACCGGCAGGCCGGCGTCCGATACGCCGCTGGCGTGAGCGCGCAGGACCCGGCAACGGACGCCGACGCGCGCAGCGGCGTCGTCTTCGGTCTGCTCGCCTACACGATGTGGGGGCTGTTCCCGATCTACTTCGTCTGGACGTCGTCGGTCGCGCCGCTCGAGGTGCTCAGCCATCGCATCCTGTGGGCCGTGCCCTTCGGCGCGCTGATTATCAGCCTGCGGCGCCAGTGGCGCGACGTGCGCAACGCACTCGTCGATCGTTCCCGGCTCACGTGGCTGGCAATGGCGGCACTGGCGATCTCGGCCAACTGGCTGACCTACATCTGGGCGATCCAGCAGGACCGCATCTTCGAGACCAGCCTCGGCTACTACATCAACCCGCTCATGTATGTCGCGATCGGCGTGCTCGCGTTCGGCGAACGGCTGCGTCGGGCCCAGGGGATGGCCGTCGTCCTCGCGACGATCGGCGTCCTGTTCCTGACGTTCAGCGGTGGTGCCTTTCCCTGGGTGGCGATCGTGCTCGGCATCTCGTTCACCGTGTACGGCGTGATTCGCAAACAGGTCGTGATCGGCGCGATGCCGGGCCTGTTCATCGAGACCCTGCTGTTGTTCCCGGTGGCCGCGTTGTGGATGGGGTGGTTCGTCGCGCAGGGCGGCGCGAGCGTCGCGGCCGGCGACCCGTGGCTGACGATGCTGCTGGTCATGGGCGGCCCGATCACGGTAATGCCGCTCATGTTCTTCGCGATCGCGGCGCGGCAGCTGACGCTCACGGCGATCGGTTTCATGCAGTTCCTCGCGCCGACGCTGCAGTTCATGACGGGGGTCTATTACGGCGAGCCGCTGACGTTCGCGACAGTGGTCTGCTTCGCCTTCATCTGGACCGCCGTCCTCGTCTTCAGTTTCGATGCGCTACAAGCGGGCAGGAAAAAGCCCCGGCCGGCATAGCCGGCAGGGGCTTCGGGTCTTTCGCTGCGGCCGCCGGCGAGGCGCCTGCCGCCGGAAGATCAGGCCGCGTTGCGCCGCTCCTGTGCTGCCTTGATGACCTCTTCGGCGACGTTGGCCGGGCAGGGCGCGTAATGGCTGAACTCCATCGAGAATTGCCCGCGACCCGAGGTCAGGGTGCGCAGGTGACCGATGTAGCCGAACATCTCGGCCAGCGGTGCTTCGGCCTTGACGCGTACGCCCGTGACGCCGGCTTCCTGCGACTTGATCATGCCGCGGCGCCGGTTGAGGTCGCCGATGACGTCGCCAACGTTGTCGTCGGGTGAGAACACGTCGACTTTCATGATCGGCTCGAGCAGTTGCACGCCGGCCTTCGGCACCGACTGGCGGTACGCGGCCTTCGTCGCGATTTCGAACGCGAGCGCCGAGGAGTCCACGGCGTGGAAGCCGCCGTCGAGCAGCGTGAACTTGACGTCGAGCAGCGGGTAGCCAGCCAGCGTGCCCTCGACCATGCAGCTCTCGAACGCCTTTTCGATCGCGCCCCAGTACTCGCGCGGCACGTTGCCGCCCGTAACCAGCGATTCGAATTCGTAGCCAGAGTTCTTCTCGGCCGGCTCGATGCGGTAGTCGATTTTGCCGTACTGGCCCGAACCACCGGATTGCTTCTTGTGCGTGTACGAATCTTCGATCGTCTGCGTGATCGTCTCGCGGTAGGCGACCTGCGGCTGACCCATTTCGACATCGACGCCATGCGTGCGCCTGAGGATGTCGACCTTGATGTCGAGGTGCAGCTCGCCCATGCCCTTGATCAGCGTCTCGCCCGAATCCTCGTCGGTCGCCACCTGGAACGACGGATCCTCCTGGACCATCTTGTTCAGCGCGACGCCCATCTTCTCGGTGCCGGCCTTGTCCTTCGGCGCGATGGCGATCGAGATTACCGGGTCCGGGAACACCATGGGTTCGAGCGTCGCGGGGTCCTTCGGATCCGCGAGCGTGTGGCCCGTGCGCGTGTTCTTCATGCCGAGCAAGGCGACGATATCGCCGGCCTGGGCCGTCTCGAGTTCCTCGCGCGAATTCGCGTGCATCTCGACGATGCGGCCGATGCGCTCGGTCTTGCCCGTGAACGTGTTCAGGACGTTGTCGCCTTTGCGGATGACGCCCGAGTAGATACGCGTGAAGGTCAGGGCGCCGTAACGGTCGTCCATGATCTTGAAGGCGAGCGCCCGCAGGGGCTTCGCGGGATCGACCTCGGCGAATTTGCCCGTCTCGTTGCCCTCGAGGTCCATTTCCGGCTGCGGCTTGACTTCCGTCGGGTTGGGCAGGAAGTCAACAACTGCATTAAGAACATTCTGTACACCCTTGTTTTTAAAAGCAGAACCACAGTAGGTCGGGAAGAAATCAAGGTTGATCGTGCCCTTGCGGATGCAGCGCTTGAGGTCCTCGACCGACGGCTCGTTGCCCTCGAGATAGGCCTCCAGAAGGTCGTCGTCCTGCTCGACGGCCGTCTCGATCAGCTTCTCGCGCCATTCCTCGACCTGGTCGGCCATGTCGGCAGGCACGTCGGTGATTTCGTAGGACAACGGGTCGTTCGAATCCGACCAGACCCACGCCTTGCGCTCGAGCAGGTCGACGACACCCTTGAACTGGTCCTCGATGCCGATCGGCAGCACCATGACGAGCGGGTGCGCACCCAGGACATCCTCGATCTGCTTGACGACGCGGTAGAAGTCCGCGCCGATGCGATCGAGCTTGTTGACGAAAATGACGCGGGCGACTTCCGACTCGTTGGCATAACGCCAGTTCGTCTCGGACTGGGGCTCGACACCGCCGGAACCGCAGAACACGCCGACGCCGCCGTCGAGCACCTTGAGGGAACGGTAGACCTCGATCGTGAAGTCGACGTGACCCGGGGTGTCGATGATGTTCAGCGTGTGGCCGTCCCACTGGCAACTCGTCGCGGCCGACTGGATCGTGATGCCGCGCTCCTGCTCCTGCTCCATGAAGTCCGTCGTGGCTTCGCCGTCGTGGACCTCACCGGTCTTGTGGATCTTGCCCGTCAGCTTGAGGATACGCTCGGTCGTCGTCGTCTTGCCGGCGTCGACGTGGGCAAAGATGCCGAAATTTCTGTAAACGCTAAGGTCTTTCATGTCACTGCTCTCAGTATCAAATCGGCGCCGACCCATTGCCATGCACGACGCGGTCCTCCAAGCCTTTCATAGCGAGAACCCGGCAAAACGAACAGGTGGGCGCACGTAATTCCATAGCCGGTCCGATCAGCGCTTTCCCGGCAGCGAGGTGCGACGCTGCAAACGGGTCGGGACGGGCTTCGGGCGCGGATGATAGCAGCGCGAAGCCCCCTAAACCAGTCCATTTCGGCCGGTCGGGGCGGCCGACGGCTCCCGACCGGGATTTCTCAGGCTATTCAAATACTTATAAGCCGTATTGTAGGGTCGGAAGGGCGTCCCGATGCGCCGGTACGAGTCATCGCCTGAGAATGGCAATCCAGCGTGCGATATTGAGCAGGCTCATCAGCGAGGCCGATACGTAGGTTAATGCCGCCGCGGTCAGCAGGCGCCGGGCATGCGGCCGGTCCGCGGGCCTGAGAATGGCGTGTTCGTCCAGCATCGGCAGCGCGCGCGCGAAACTCGCGTTGAATTCCGTGGGCAGGGTCATGAAATGCACGACCGCCGACGTGGCAAGCGTCACGAGCCCGGCGGCGAAGGTCAGCAGTCCGACGATGGGCGCGCGCGTCACGAGCCCGAGGAACGGCGACACCATGAGCACGCCGGCACCGACTTTCTCGATGCCGCGCGTCGCCTTGACGAGGCGCGTGCGCAGCCTGAGGGGCGAGTAGGCGTCACGGTCCTGCACGGCGTGGCCGACTTCGTGCGCGGCCACGGTGATCGC
>JBFJQO010000218.1:0-4463 GCA_041616535.1 Woeseiaceae bacterium
CGTCTCGACGAGTATCAGGAACGCGAGCGTCGCGATCGCAAGATAAAAGCCGTGCATCTTCGACGCGGAACGGCCGAGCGCCATGCCGACGAGGCCGGACAGCAGCATTGTCAGCACGACCGAGCCGAGGAACGGGACGCCATGGGCGAGCAGGATCGAGTGACAATATGCCCCGATGCCGAGGAATGCCGCGTGCCCGAAGCTGACCTGGCCCGTATGGCCGGTCAGGATCATGAGGCCGATGCCCGCGATCGCGTAGACGAGCAACAGCCCGAGTTCGCCCAGGTAATAGGTCTGCAGGAACAGCGGTGCCGCCAGCAGGAAACCGATAACGAGGCCCACGCGCAGCTTCTCTCCGGTCTTGGCGAGGAACCGGATGTCGTCCTCGTAGCGAGTTTTGAACAGGACCTGCACGAGTTAGACCTTTTTCCTGTACGTCTGCGACACGAGGCCCTCGGGCCGGAGGAACAACACGAGAAGCATGACGATGTACGGTGACACGCCCTTGATTTCGGGCACGAGATAATCGGCAAACGGCTCGATGACGCCGATCAGCAGGCAGCCGAGCAATGCCCCCGGGATCGATCCGAATCCGCCGACGATCGCACCGGCCAGCGCCTTGATGCCGAGGAAGCCGATCGTCGTGTCGATCTGCGTAATCGGCGCCATCAGCGCACCGGCCATCGCCGCGATGATGGCGCCGATGGCCCAGGTCAGCGACACGAGCCGCTTGACGGGGATTCCCATGTAATACGCCGCCAGCTGGTTTTGCGACGACGCCTGCATCGCGATGCCGAATCGGGTCCGGGAAAAGAACAGGTACAGCGCCGCGCAGAGAATGATCGTGGCGACGACGATGGCGACACGGTCCATGCTGATCGCGACGGCACCGAGCGTGACGTGGCCGTCGAACGGCGACCTCGGCGACAGCGTCTGCCAGCCAAAAATCATGCCCGCGAGCGAACGGAAGATGAAACCGAAAGCGACCGTCAGTATAAAAATGCTCGCCGACGACTGGCCGATGATACGACGCATGATCTGTGCATCGATCAGGTAGCCGACGGCACCGATCGTCAGGCATCCGAGGACAAAGGCCGGCCAGAAAGCGCCCCCCATGGCCTCGCTGTAGGCCAGCACGACGAACGCACCCAGCATCATGAACTCGCCGTGGGCGAAATTGACGACCTCGGTGGCTTTGTAGATCAGCACGAAGCCGAGCGCGATCAGGCCGTAGGCGCACCCCTGTGCCAGGCCGGTAATTGCGAGATGTGCAACATCTGCCGCCTGTAGCATCCCGATTCCCCCGGAGATCTTGTTTTTGTTGGGTCTCCAGCGTCAACCATACCGGAACCGCGCGCCCCGTGGCGACAAAACCGGGGCACCCGGTATCGCCAAATTAGGCTATCATTCGCGGCTCTCCGTCACGAGGACCCGAAATGCTCGAGAGGCTACAGTTCTACATCGACGGCCAGTGGGTCGATCCGGTCGAACCGCGCACGCTGGATGTCTTCAACCCGGCCACCGAGGCCGTTTACGGGCGCATCAGCCTGGGCTCCGCCGCGGACGTCGACAAGGCTGTCGCCGCGGCCAAGCGGGCGTTCGAAAGCTACTCACAGACGACACGCGAGCAGCGCATGGACCTGTTGCAGGCCATCCTCGACGAATTCACGAAACGCCACGACGACGTGGCGCAGGCGATCATGGACGAGATGGGCGCGCCGTGGAGCCTCGCCAAGGGCGCCCAGGCGCTGAGCGGGTCCCAACACATCAAGGCGGCGCTCAAGGCGCTGCAGCACTACGAATTCGAGGAGCGCATCGGCACGACCAACGTCGTGAAGGAGCCGATCGGCGTCTGCGGGCTCATTACGCCGTGGAATTGGCCGATGAACCAGATCGCGGTCAAGGTCGCCCCTGCCCTGGCCGCCGGTTGCACGATGGTCCTCAAGCCCAGTGAGATCGCACCGTTCGATGCGATCGTGTTTGCCGAAATTCTCGACGCGGCCGGCGTTCCGGCCGGCGTCTTCAATCTCGTCAACGGCGACGGCCCCGGCGTCGGTTCGGCCATCTCGGGCCACCCCGATATCGCGATGGTCTCGTTTACGGGCTCGACACGCGCGGGGGTACTCGTGGCGCAAAATGCCGCGCCCACCGTCAAGCGCGTGGCGCAGGAACTCGGTGGCAAGTCGGCCAACATCATCTGCAACGACGAACGCTTCGAGAAAGGCGTGGCGCGCGGCGCCTCCGACATGTTCGAGAACACAGGCCAGTCCTGCGATGCACCGTCGCGCATGCTCGTGCCGCGGCAACGCATGGACGAAGCCGCCGCGATCGCCGCGAAGGTCGCGGCGGAGACGCGCGTCGGCAACCCGCGCGACGAGGATACCGCGGTCGGGCCCGTCGTGTCCGAGGTGCAGTGGGACAAGATCCAGGGCCTGATCCAGGCGGGCATCGACGAAGGCGCCACGCTCGTGGCGGGTGGCACCGGACGTCCGGACGGGCTCGACAAAGGCTACTACGTGAAACCAACCGTTTTCGCCAATGTCACTAATGATATGACGATCGCCCGAGAGGAGATCTTCGGACCGGTGTTATCGATCATTCCCTACGACGATGAAGACGATGCGATTCGCATTGCCAACGATACGACCTACGGTTTGTCGGGTTACGTTTCCTGCGCCGAGCTCGACGATGCGCGCCGCATTGCGGCGCGCATGCGCACGGGCATGGTCCATATCAACGGCGCCTGGCTCGACTCGGCTGCGCCGTTCGGCGGCTACAAGCAATCGGGCAACGGGCGCGAGTGGGGCCACCACGGCATCGATGAGTTCCTCGAAATGAAGTCGGTCTACGGGTACGAAAAGAGACAGAAGTAATGAAACGGAATTTGCTATTGCTCGCCTGCACAGGTGCGCTGTGCCTCACCGCCTGCACGGGCGATTCGTCCTTTCCGAATCCGACCGGCAGAGGCACGGTTCGCGCGATCAACGCAATACCGGAGTCACCCGACGTACGGTTCCTGATCGAGGAGCGCTCTTTGGGCGTCGCCGGCTACCAGGAAGCGACCGCCACCGCGCGGTTCGACGACTTCGAATACAATTTCAATTTCGACATCTCCCTGCCGGACGACACGCAGGCGACTCGCATTGCGACGACCGTACACAAGGTCGAGGCCAATCGCGACCACGTATTCCTCGTGACCGGCGATGCGCTGAGCCCAACCGTCACGATCATC
Source organism: Woeseiaceae bacterium (assembly GCA_041616535.1). Taxonomy (GTDB): domain Bacteria; phylum Pseudomonadota; class Gammaproteobacteria; order Steroidobacterales; family Woeseiaceae; genus UBA1847. The sequence goes on from JBFJQO010000218.1 coordinate 3,233, forward strand.
TCGGCCGACGCTCGTGAATTTCCCGACGGCGCAAGCTTTTTCGAAATCCGATTTGTCCATGTCATCGAATCACTGAACGCGGCCGACGTCGATATCTACCTTGACGAGCTCGTCGATCCACCGGTCGTTGTCAACAAGGTCGCAACGTTGTCGTATGGCGAGGTGTCGACGGTCCAGGACGTCGAGCAGGGTGAGTACGTCGTTACGATTACGGCCGCGGGCGACCCGAACACGGTTCATTATTCGTCGGTTTCGTCGCTGTATGTGGCGGCCCAGACGCAATTCGCCGTGGCGTTCGATGGCGACGCGAACGACACCGGACCGATTCTCGTCAGCGTATCGAGCGACGCCGGCATACAACGGCGCCTGCCCGACGCGGGGTTCCCGTCGACGGTCCGCTTTGTGAACGGCTCCCTGTCGCTGGACGCCGTCGACATTTTCGACGATGAGATGCTGACCAGCCGGATAGTGACCAACCTCGCACACGGCGCTGCGAGCGGCGACATCGTCGTCTCGGGCGATACCGAGACTTACCGGTGGACGCCGACCGGCAGTACCGCGACGGTGCTCGTCGAGAGCGGCTACACCCCTCCTTTGGGAACGCACAGCCATATCGCGGTCGTCGGTGCGATCGACGAGTGGACGGCCCTGCCCTACCTGTCGGATCGCGCGCCCGTTTCACTGTACGCCAAGCTCACGGTTTTGCAGACCGCGGTCGACAACGATTTGCTCGACGTCTACTTGCTGCCGGCCGACGAGACGATCGACGAGGACGACGTCCCGGTACTGCGCGCGTTATTCACGCCCGACCTGACGGCCCCGCTGCCGGTCAAGGCGGGCAGCTACGACCTCTACGCGACGGCGCTGGGCGAACGGACGCCGATTGCCGGCCCGCTGCGCATCGACGCCGCCAATGGCGACATCTTCGACGTGATGATCCTGGATACGGCCGACCCGGCGGTCGCGGCCCTGACCCTGCTGCCGGCACCCTGACCTGCTCGGGCGCGCTGCGCCCGCTACGACGCGGTCGCCGCGTCGACGTAGGCGGCACGGTCGTTCGCGGCCTCCTCCTCCGGAATGGCCTTGGCCGCGTACATGGCTGCGTCGGCAACGCTAAGCAGGTGCCAGAGTTCTTCGCCGTGCTTCGGCAACAGTGCGATACCGACACTCGCGGTGCACTTTATCTCCTGCCCCTGGATGATGTAGGCCTCTGACGCCGACTGCACGAGGC
>JBFJQO010000219.1:0-4409 GCA_041616535.1 Woeseiaceae bacterium
ACGGCGATCCCTGGAAACGCCTGACGATCGAGGATGCGCGCGAGAAAAAACTCCTGAGTATCTTCGCGCGCGGCCGCGCGAGACTGCAGGGGCTCACCGAACTGTTCTTCGAGAGCGCCGAACCGCCGTTCGACGAGCTCGCGCCCGAAGACTTCTTCGCGCGCTTTCCCGAAGGCACGTACGAGGTCGAGGGCCGCACGATCGAAGGCGAGGAGCGCGAGAGCGACGTCGAAGTCACGCATGCGATGCCTGCGCCGCCCGAGCCGCTCGTAAACGGCGAGGCCGAGCCCGACGACCCCGAATGCGATCCGGACGAAGCCGGCTACAACGCCCGGGCCGTCACCGCGCCGGTTACGATCAGCTGGCCGGCCGTGACGGAAACGCACCCCGACATCGGCGACCCGCAGGGTTCGACCGACATCTCGATATTCAGCTACGAGGTCGTCGTCGAGACGGAGATCGATGTCGCGGGCGAAGAATTCACGACCAAGATCTCGGCGGTTGTGCCGCCGGGCGTCACGTCGATGACCGTACCGGCGGAATTTCTTGCCCAGAGCGATGAATTCAAGTTCGAGGTGCTCGTGCGCGAGGAAAGCTGGAACCAGACGGCCACCGAGTCCTGCTTCCAGCTCTGAGCGACGTGAACATCCGGACGTGTAGCTGGCAACGACGCGGGGCCTTCGCAGGCCTCGCGTTGTGCTGCGCGCTGCTGCCCGACCCGGCCGGCGCGGCGGCCGCGATCGAAATCCGTGTCGAGCGCGATTTGATCGCGGTCCGTGCCGACGATGCTCCCGTACGCGAGGTACTCGGATTGCTGGTCGCGAACGGGCTCGTCGAGACCGAGGCCGTGCCCGCACTCGACGAACGCGTCACGATCGCGACGCGTCCCGAACAGCTTGCCGCCCTGCTGCGTCGTCTCCTGCGGCCGCACAGTTACGAACTGAAGTCCCGCGCGTCGCCAGAGCGCGCGCCGCGGCTCCGGTTCCTGTCAGAGTCGGGACTCGACGCCGATGTACCGAAAACGCGCATCACGGCCTCGCCCGTCGATCGGGCGCTCGCCGCTCTCGCGAGCCCGGACCCGGACGTCCGCGAGGAGGCCGCGCTGGCGCTTGCAGACCTGGCCGGTCCGGGCGTGGCCGTGCATCTGATCAGCCATCTCGACGACGAGTCACCGGGCGTGCGCGAAGCCGTGGAGACTGCACTCGAGGATCTCGGAGCGACACATTTGCCGCTTTCCGGCCGTCTGACGGCGCAGGACAAGGATTGAGGATCGACCGTGCGTGTCGGACACATCAACCTCGCAACGTCGATGAACGGCAACGGCGAACACTTCATCCGGCTCGTCGAGGCGCTCGAACGGCAGAAGGTCGACCAGCACGTGCTGGTCGCCAATCAGGCGCTGGCGGGCCGCGTCGCCGTCTACGACAACGTCGCCGTCGGACCCGTCGTAAGAAGCCCCGTCATGGCGTATTGCCTGATGCCGGAGGTCGACGTCGTGCACGCGCACGACGGCAGTGGCGGTCGGGCCGGGCTGCTCATGACCCTCACGCGCTCCACGCCCTACGTATTGACGCGGCGCTCGGCAAAGCCTTCCGGCAAGAATCCCGTCACGCGATCGATGATCCGGCGTGCGGCGAGCATCATCTGTCCCACCGACGACGCCGCACAGGCGATGCTCGCCGATTCGATTGCGGGGCCCGTCGATATCATCCGCGACATCTCGCACGAGTCTCTCGAAAGCGACGTTACGGACAACCGCATCGCCGCAGAACACCTGCGTATCTACCGGCGCGCCCTCGATACCTGGCGGGTACCGGCACTGCTGATCTAGGCTGTTGATCTAGGCTGTTGATCTGGGGAGACTGCGGGCCTAGAACTCCCAGAGTATGCCGATCGCCGGCAGCAGCGGCAGCCAGAAGTCCGGCGAGCTCTCGAGTACGGCATTGCCGTCTTCGTCCTCGTCGATGTCCCAGTCGCGGCAGCACGCGTTGCGGCGGTTCGCGGCATTCGACACTTCGAGAAAAACGCTCAGCGATCCCCGGCGCACGTCGAATTTACGGCTCACGCGAAAGTCGACGCTCGAGAAGGTCCCGTGCTTGAGCGCGTTCCTTGCACCCGGCACGACGACGAGAATCGGCTCGCCGCTGGCATCGACTCCGTCGTCGATCAGGGCCAGGTCGCTCGTCGGCCAGCCCGTGTGGGCCGCTCCCGCGAGCGCGACGTCCCAGCCGTCGCCGGACCAGGAGATTCCGCCCTGCACCGCGTGGCGCTGGTCCCAGCTTCTGAGCTCGTCGCGGCCGTCGATGCGGTCCGTAGCCTTCGACCACGTGTACGAGGCCCACCATGACCAGCCGCCGTCTTCGCCGTCCAGCGACACCTCTATGCCTCGTGAACGCGCACTCGCGGGATCGAGCCGGACCCGGTCGGCCTGCAGCTCCGGGATCAGGGCGAGCGGGTCGAACAGATTCTCGAATCGCGGCCTGACGTCCTGCATGTCCTTGAGGAAGGCTTCGACGCGCAGCACGAGCCTGTCACTGACGCGATGCTGGGCGCTTGCGATGAAATGGTCGGCGCGCTGCGCGGGCCAGAACCGGGAAATGCCGTCTTCGATCTGCAATTCCTCGATTCCCTGAGACTGGTGATAGCGCCCCCAGCTGACTCTGAGGTCCGTGTCGTTACTCCAGCGATGCAAGAGGCTCGCGCGAGGGCTCAATTGCGCATCCGATTCGAGCCCCGTGTAGGTCTGGTCGTCCCAACGCAGGCCCCACTCGAGGATCGTTCTCTTCGAAAGCTTCAGGCGATCGGCAAAATACAGCGCGTAGCTGCCGCCGCTCGGCGACGCGCTCAGCGTGCGGGTCTGTGTACCGGGTTGGTCCCGGTACAGCGCCGCCAGGCCGGAGTAGACGGCGCTGCCCGCGTAGTCATAGTCGGCGCGGCTTCTCGTGACGCCGAGGCCCCACTGCACGAGGTGGTCGTCGCCGATCTTGAACAACCAGTCCTGCCGGAAGGCGGTCTCCCTGACGTCACGGTCGTCGTCGACCACGGCGATCAGTTTCTGCGGGTCATTGATCGTGCCGGTCCGCCGGTTGCGGTAATCGGTGTACGACAGGGCCGTGCGACTCGATAAATCACTCGTCCACTGGGTATCGAGTGCAGCCCAGACCTGCGCGTTCCGCGTCGTGCTCCGCGCCTCCTCGCGCTCGAGCGGTTCAGTCTCGAGCACGACCGTGACGGTGTCGTCCGCATACAGCGCGTTGACGGAGAGCGACGAACGCAGCCCGACGTCGAATGCGAGCTCCGAGAACACGTCGTAATACGACGGGCGTCCGTACCTGGGGTCGATGACGAGGTCGAGGTTCCCGCGCCGCGCGGAGATGAGCCATTGCCGGCCGGGACCGCTGCCTGCGCTCAAGAACGACGTGTTGAATACGCTGAGGCCTATCTCGGTGTGCCGCGGCTTGTCCGCATCGATCGAGTCCATGACGACGAGACCGCTCATGCGATCGCCGAAGCGAACCGGGAAGCCGCCCGTGAACACCTCGACACCCTCGATCGCGCGCGCATCGATGGCGCTGAACACGTTCTGGTAATCGCGGATATGAAACGGATCGAACAGCCGCTGGCCGTTGAGAATGATGCCGACCTCGCTCTGTTCGCCGCCGCGGAAATGCGCGCGCGCCGACGCGCCGCTTGCCGCCGTGCCGGGCAGGCGCTGCGCCGCGCGGACCGGATCCTCCCCCACGTCCGGCATGTTCTGTACCGTCTGCCGGCTGATCAGGAACTGCGACGTGGCGATGTCGCGCGCGATCTCGTAACGGCTGGCCGAGACCCCAATCGTCTCGATGGTCTCCGGCGCCGCGGCACGGCTCGCCGGCCGCGCTCTCGACAAGCCCGGCCCGATCGTCCTTACGCCCGGCCTGCGCACGACGAGGTAGGTGTCGCCGTCCGCTTCGAGCGTCAGCTCGTGCGCGGCGAGAATTTCGGACAAGGCCTCGAGCGGTGCACTCGATGTCGGCTCGAGCGTAACGAGCAGATCGGGCGATACGAGCCGGCTCGAATAGACGATCCTGTGGCCCTGGCCGCGAAGCTCTTCGATGACGTCCACGACGGCACGGCCGACACGCTCCGTCGCCTGCGTGTCGGACGCATAGGGCGGCCCGTCGGCCGCGTTGCCGGCCACCGTCAGCAGCAGCACGGCTGCCGCGAAAAGGCTAGGGAGACGCTGATTAATTCTCGTTGCACACGTTGCGTTCATTCGGCCTGTGGTGCGGCGCGTTCCGCCGCGGATATGTCGATACCGTCGATACTCGCAAGGAGCGCAACAAAGCCACAGGCCGAAGGAGCGCAACCCCAATCATATCAATACATTATCGAGGGACGTCCGGTAGTCGGGCAAGGCCGCGTTGCTG
>JBFJQO010000220.1:0-4379 GCA_041616535.1 Woeseiaceae bacterium
CGACTCGAAGTCCTCTACGGGGCGTTTCAGCTTATAGACCTGCTCGATCGTTTCCTGCGCGCCGATCACGTCCATCATGACCGTGTCGACGCCGGCCGACTCCATGTCCTTCGCGCGGCATTCGTCGAGCAACGCGGTATGCACGGCGATCTTGAGTGCCGGGAAATCCCGTTTGAGCCCTTCGATGACAGGCATGTAGCGACCGTAAGGAATTTCGTTTCTGCGATTGGACCCGCCCGAAAGCAGGAAGCCGGTCAGCGCTTGCGTTTCGACGAGGTCGCGCACCTTCTCATCGAGCATCGCCGGGCTCGTGGCGGGGATCATCGGTTCGAGGATCTTCTTCTGGCAATGATCGCAATTGAGGCCGCACTCCCCGGCCGTGATCGAGAAAGCCGGGAAGCTGTTCTTGCCACAGCCCTCGAGTTCGGCGGTCTCGTACTCCTTGAACGTGGGCGTCGAGAACCGGATCGGCCGGGAGACGACGCGATCGGCGCGCTGCTCGAATTCAGCCACGAGGCTCGCGTCGAATTCGGCGTCCTCGAGATCTTCGATATCCAGCAGTGCATCGAGCCAGGTCATACCAGCGTTCCTTCAAAAAGCGTCGACGAGCGATCTTATCTCGTCGCGCACGGGCCCGGGATACGGAGTATCCGCCAGGGTCGTCAGCCACTCCTCGCGAATGTCGTCGTCGTCCACGAGGTCGCACTCCATGTTGCGCAGGTATGCGGTCGCCTCGGGCGGCAGGCGGTCCGGGAACGACCGGCCGCTGATGCGGCCCCACATGCCGGCCCAGTATCGCGTTACCGTCCAGGGATTATAACCGCCCCCGCCGAGGATCACGGTCGGGAGGCCGCGGCCGATCAGGCGATCGACCGCGTCCCAGAGGACGACGTTGGACAGCTCCATGTTCGACAGCGGGTCGCCGGCCAGGCAGTCGGCGCCGCAGCAAAGGACGAGCGCGTCCGCCCGCGAGCTGTTTACCAGGGGCATCACGATGCGTTCGACGAGGAACTCGAATTCGCTGTCGTTGAGTCCTCGCGGCACCGCGACGTTGTAAACGCCCGCGCCGGGTCGCGACGTCGTGCCGCTGAACGGCCAGCGTTTCGCTTCGTGGATCGACAAGGTCGTGACACGCGGCTCGCCGAGGAACGCGCCCTCGACGCCGTCGCCGTGATGCGCGTCCAGATCGACATAGAGAACACTGCGGCTGCCTTCCTTGAGAAACGTCAGCACCGCGAACACCGGGTCGTTGAAGTAACAGAAGCCGCTGGCCCTGTCCGGGCGCCCGTGATGCGTGCCGCCCGTCGGATGAAACACGACGTGGCCGCGGCTCGCGAGCTCCGCCGACAGGATCGAACCCCCGACCGTCATCGATGCGCGTTCGAACAAACCGGGGAACAGCGGATTCTCGAAGGTGCCCACCCGGTAGCGCTCGCGCATCTCGGGATCGACCTTACCTGTGGCGTTTGCGTATTGCAGCGCCCTGACGTAGGCACGACTATGAAACTCGACCAGTTGGTCCACCGTTGCGGGGCGGCTCTCGCGGAACGTATTTACGTCGAGCCAGCCGAGCATCTGCAACAGGTCGATGACGGCCGCGTGGCGGACGATGTTGAGCGGGTGATTGCGACCGAAAGCCGGTTTTCGGTAGATTTCACTTCCAACGAAGAACGGCGCGGTGTCTGGCATCGATCGAGAATATTATATTTCACTAATAAAGACAATTCTGATAGGCTAATATGCGGTGAGCTGCATACCCCTTCCCTTAACTGAGGTGCTGAGAAATGTCCGCTGAAGAAAAAAGCATGTCCATTATCGTGACCAAGGGGTCTCTCGACTGGGCGTACCCGCCGTTCATACTGTCGACGACGGCCGCGGCCATGGGCCTGCCCGTCACGATGTTTTTCACGTTCTACGGCCTGCCGCTCCTGCTCAAGGATCTGAAGCTGCAAGTCACGGCCGCCGGCAACCCGGCCATGAAGATGCCGATGATGGGCATGCACATGGGCCTGCCGAACCTCCTGACCGCCATCCCGGGCGTCGACGCCGGTTGCTCGGTCATGATGAAAAACCTGATCAAGAAAAAAGGCGTTGCGTCCATCGAGGACCTGCGCGACATGGCGGTCGAAGCCGAAGTCCGCCTGATCGCCTGCCAGATGACGATGGACCTCTTCGAGTACGACAAGGAAGAAATGATCGACGGCATTGACATCGGCGGTGCTGCCACGTACATCGAATGCGCCACGAATTCCGACATCAACCTGTTTATCTAATCCGGAGATCCATTAATGGCTGACGCAACACTCGACGCAAAGGGCCTCAACTGCCCCCTGCCCATCCTCAAGGCGCGCAAGGCGCTGAAGGACGTCGCTGACAACGGCACGCTGGAGATTCTCGCGACGGACCCCGGTTCCGTGGCGGACTTCGAGGCGTTCTGCCGTCAGACGGGCAACGAGTTGCTCGAGCATTCGGAAGACTCGGGCACTTATCGTTTCCTGATCAAGAAAGTCGCCTAGAACGATACGCCGGCGCGGCGAACGCCTGCCGTTCACGCGCCGGCAATCTTCAGCTCGCTGTCCAGGCAACCAGCGCCGAGCACGCGGTGCAGGTAATAGACCGGGCGCCCACGGACCTCGGCCTCGTCCACGCCCTTGCGCAGATCGGCGGCCACACTCGGCATGATACGCGCCTCCGTGCCCGCCCAGTTGCGGCTGACCGGCCAGTGCACGTGCCCGCAGAGCAAGCCGGCAACCTGTGCGTGCCGGCGTACGATTGACTCGAGCGCCGCCGCCTCCCCGGCCCTCCGGTAGCCCCCGACATAGTGATCGCCAACGTCGAATGGCGGATGGTGTATGAAGAGCAACGTCGGCCGGTCGGGCTGCGCGGCCAGAACGCCGTCCAGCCACTCCTGTCGCTCGCCGCAGAAGCGGCCCTTGCGTTCGCTGGCCAGCGTCGAGTCGATGCCGACGAGGCGCACCTCGAAATCCTCGATCACGTAGTGCAGAAAGCCATTGCCCTGGGGCAGGTAGGCATGGTCCGGAAACGCGGCGCGCATTTCGTCTGCGTCGTCGCGATTGCCGGGAACGACATGCAGCGGCGCCGCGAGCGGCGCGAGCAAATCCCGCAAACGGGCATACTCGTCGGGCCGCCCATGCTGCACCGTGTCGCCGGTCAGCACGACCGCATCCGGCGCCAGGCGATTGATGTCGGCGACGCAGCGCGCAAGGCAATCGGCCCGCAGCTCCGCCGCGGGCCGGTCCGTATCGTGCGACAGGATGTGCGTGTCGCTTAGCTGTGCGACGATCATAGTGGGCCGCTGTTACCGGCGTCGTCGTAGAACTCGCGCAGCACTGCGACGACTTCGTCGCGGCTGAACTCGGGCGGAATCGTCTCGCCGCCGGCAAACATCTCACGCAGTCGCGTGCCCGATATCGCGAGACGATCGCTCGCATCGTGCGGGCAGGTTCGGCTCGTCGCCATGCCGTCGCACTTGTAGCAATAGAACGTGATGTCGATTCGCAACGGCTCCGTATGCAGGCTGCCGGCAGGCAGCGTATCGAAAATATGGTGCGCATCATACGGGCCATAGTAGTCGCCCACTCCGGCATGGTCGCGCCCGACGACGAGATGCGAACAACCGAAATTCTGCCGCAGGACGGCGTGCAGCAAGGCCTCGCGCGGACCTGCGTAACGCATCTCGATCGGGTAACCCGCCTGCACGATCGTCCCGGGCACGAAGTAGTGCTCGACCAGCGTATCGATCGCCTTCACCCGGACTTCCGCCGGGATGTCGCCGGGCTTGAGCGCGCCCAGAACCTGGTGGATGAGCACGCCGTCACACACTTCGATCGCGATCTTCGCGAGGTGCTCGTGGCTGCGGTGCATCGGGTTGCGGGTCTGGAATGCCGCGACTTTCGACCACCCTTTCTCGACGAACAGCGCCCGCGTCTCTTCGGGGCGCAGGTAGAAGCCGGCATAGGCTTTCGGGAAGTGGCCTTCGGACAGCGTGCGCACCGCTCCGCCGAGATTGACGGGTCCCTGCTCCATGACCTTCCTGACGCCCGGGTGCGCCTCATCCGTGGTGCGGAACACGTGCGAGCATTCGAATTCGCGGTCGATCGCGTACTTCTCCGCCACGCTCAGGATACCGAGCAACTCGTCCGTGGCGCCGTCGACGAGCGCCACGTCCTCGCCCGGCGAAATGCTGTCGCCGAGGTCCTGGGCGCAGGACAGCGTGATCGGGATCGGCCAGAACACGCCGCTCTCGAGCAGCATGTTTTCCGAGGCGCCGCGCCAATCGGCCTCGCCCATGAAGCCGTCGAGCGGCGTATACGCGCCCATACCGAGCATGAACAGGTCGGACACCTCGCGGCTCGACA
>JBFJQO010000221.1:0-4365 GCA_041616535.1 Woeseiaceae bacterium
GGCAGCGCCGGTTCGCCGGACTGACGGAACTCCTGTGCGTTCTCGACGATGTCGGCTTGCGCATCTTCGAGCCATCGCGCGACGTCGGGCACATCGGCGTACTTGGCGATGAGGTCGCGAATGAGCACGGAAACGGTATGCGCCGCGACGTCGCGGTCGAGCGCGCGTACGCGCTCGTGCTGCTGCTTGCGCAGCTTCGGCAGGCTCTCGATCCGCGCCTCGAGCTCGTCGCTCAGTCGCTGGATCGCCGCTTGTATCGCCTTGCGTTTGGATTCGGGAAGCTTGTCGAAATCCTTGTCGTCGATGACCTTGCCGTCGCTAACCGGGGCGAGGACGTAGCCGGTCGGCGTCTGCAAGACCGCGATGTCGTCCTTTTCCGCCTCGTCCCTGATGCTCTGCCAGAGCGCCTCGATCTCGTCCTGTACCTCGGCCTCGATGGCCTTCAATTGATTGCGGTAGTCGTCATCCTCGAAGACCGTCGGGATCGCGATGCGGATCTCGTCGATCAGTGCGCGCATGTCTTCGCGGAACGCCACACCGCGCCCTGCCGGCAGGCGCAGCGCCTGCGGCCGCTCGGTGTCGGAGAAATTGTTCGCGTAGCACCAGTCATCGGGCGAGGCCCGCTCGGCCGCGCTGGCGCGCGCCAGCTCTTCGGCGAGTGCATGCCGGTGGCTACCGACCGGGCCGAGGACGAAGACGTTGTAACCGTCGCGCGCCATGTCGATGCCGAAGCGCAGCGAATCGACGGCGCGTTGCTGCCCGAGATACGTCGTCGGCGCGACGTCACCGCCTCGTGCCTCAACTTGATCCAGGGGTTTGCAGGTCGTACGCAGCCGCTCTGCGGGAACGGCAAGCTTGCGGGTGAATTCGGCTGAAATCGCCATGGATCGCACCTGGCGCAAACCTCGGGACTCTATCTCAACACAGCACCGAGCCGCAGTGTCACTGGGGATATCCCGGATTCCCCGGTCCGGTGAATTGTGCTCAACTAGTGCCTGTAGATATCCGAGACGCGCTCCGCCTGGCGGCGCAAGGCCATGCCGATGCCGGCTTCGTCGAAGAGCGCGTTGATCGCGCCTAGGTCGGGCGCCGAAGGCTGCAGCGCGGCCTCAGCGCCGTCGATCGGCACGTCACAGGCCAGGCCCGTCAGCCGGCGTGCGAGCCATGCGTCGTCGCGGTGCGTTTCCAGCTTCGCGCCGAGCGTTTTCGCGCCGCGCACGTTGACTTCGTGCACGCGATCGAGATTGTCGTAGATCTCGTCGAGGCTCCCGAAGTGACTCAGGAGCACCTCCGCCGTCTTCTTGCCGACGCCCGGGACACCCTTGATGTTGTCGACCGCGTCGCCGGCCAGCGCGAGGAAATCCGCGATCTGTTCGGGGACCACACCGAACGACCCGGGGATCTGGTCGTAGCCGAGCTTGCCCTTCCCCGCGAAGTCCCAGAACACGTCGTCCCTGCCGAGCAGCTGCGCCAGGTCCTTGTCGCGGCTGACGATCGTCGACGGCCGTCCCTGCCTGCGCCCGTGCTCGACGAGGGTGCCGATCAGGTCGTCGGCTTCGTAGCGGGGGTCCGCAATCTCCATGACGCCCAGTGAGCGCACGAAGCGCCGGCACTGTTCGAATTGCCGTTTCAGCTCGGCCGGCGCCGGATCGCGATTGGCCTTGTATTCGGGGTAGATCTCGGTGCGAAACGACGTTGTCAGGCTTTCGTCGAATGCGACCGCGATGAACTCGGGTGTCACCTGTTCCATGAAATCGCCGAGAAAGCGGCAGAAGCCGTACAGCGCGTTGATCGGATTGCCCGCGTCGTCGACCATGTCGTCGGGCATCGAGTAGTACGCCCGAAAGACGTACACGCTCGCGTCGATCAGGTACTGCATTTGTGGAAGGCGGTTTGCCGGCGATCAATCATGGTAGTGCACTTCCACGATCTCCTGTCCGTTGGCGAGATGCCCGGACAGGCGCGCATGCAACGGGCTCGTTCGCGGAATATGCGCCAGCAGGTATTGCATCTGGTCGGCCAGCACGCGCCGGCCCTTCAGGTAAATGTACTCGGCGTAGCTCGGCGTAAACGGCACGGCGATCAGTTGCATCGTCGCCTGCTCCGGCGTCCGGCCGCCCTTGAAGTTGTTGCAGCGGCGGCAGGCCGTCGCGACGTTGGTCCAGCTGTCAGTGCCGCCCTGCGAGACCGGTGTGATGTGATCGCGCGTCAGGTCACGCGTCATGAAGCGCATGCCGCAGTACAGGCAAAGATTCGCGTCGCGCTTGAACAGCGTGCGGTTGTTGAGCGGCGGAACGTACTTGTCGCGGTTCTTCGCAAGGCTCCTGCTCGTGCCGCGCGTCGCGATAATCGAATTGACGTCGATGCGGCTGCGCTGCCCGTCGATCGAACTGTAACCGCCGAACACGGTGTAGAGGCGCGTACCGCAGTCGTACGCGACCTGTTCAGAGTGGTACAACCGAACCGCTTCGCGATAGTCGATCCACTCGAGCGGCATTCCGGCAACGTCGGTCCGCAGGACCTGTTGCGAGATGTCCGATGCGAGTCCTGCGAGCATAAGCATCTCCAGAGCTTATGCGCGCATTATTACAGCATTTAGAGGGCCTTGAACACCTCGTCGAGACTCTCCTTCGCATCGCCGAACAGCATGCGCGTGTTCTCGAGGAAGAACAGCGGATTCTGTACGCCGGCGTAACCGGTCGCCATACTGCGCTTCAGGACGATCGACACCTTGCCTTTCCAGCACTCGAGCACCGGCATGCCCGCGATCGGGCTGTCGGGATCGGTCAGCGCCGACGGGTTGACGATGTCGTTTGCGCCGATGATCACGGACACGTCGACGTCGGGAAAGTCCTCGTTGATCTCGTCCATCTCGAAGACGATGTCGTAGGGGACCTTGGCTTCCGCGAGCAGCACGTTCATGTGGCCGGGCATGCGTCCGGCAACCGGGTGAATGCCGAAGCGCACGTTGACGCCCTTGTCGCGCAGTGCCTGCGTGATCTCGTGCACGATGTGCTGCGCCTGGGCGACGGCCATGCCGTAACCCGGGATGATCATGACTTCCTTCGCGTTCGCCAGCAGCGCCGCCGTCTCGGATGCATCGATCGGCACGACTTCGCCCTGGTCCTCACCGCCTTTCGCGGCCGCGCCGCCGCCGGTGCCGAAGCCGCCGGCGATGACCGCGAGGAACCTGCGGTTCATCGCACGGCACATGATGTAACTCAGGATCGCACCCGACGAGCCGACGAGTGCACCCGTGACGATGAGCAGGTCGTTTTCGAGCATGAATCCGGTCGCCGACGCGGCCCAGCCCGAGTAGCTGTTGAGCATCGAGACGACGACGGGCATGTCGGCGCCGCCGATTGCCATGACCATGTGGATACCGAACAACAGTGCGAGCACGGTCATGATCATGAGCGGAACCAGTCCGCCGCCCGCGACCGACTGCACGACGAACGCATAACCGTAGTAGATCGAGCCGAGCAGCAGGAGCAGGTTGAGCCAGTGCCTCGCGGGCAGGAGCAGCGGGTTGCCGCTGATGCGGCCCGACAGCTTGCCGAAGGCGATGACCGACCCCGAGAACGTCACGGCACCGATGAGCACCCCGATGTACGTCTCGATGTCGTGGATCGTGAGATCTACGCCCGCATAATGGGCCAGGCGCCCCGGGTCCATGAAGTTGGCGAAGCCGACGGCGACAGCCGCGAGGCCGACCAGGCTGTGCAGGATGGCGACGAGCTCGGGCATCTGCGTCATCTGCACGCGTCGCGCAAGTATGAGGCCGACGGTGCCGCCGATCAGCAGCGCGACGATAAGCTTGTCGTACTGTGCCGAGACTTCGCCGAACACGGTCGCGAGCAAGGCGATCGCCATGCCGACGATGCCGTACCAGTTGCCGCGGCGGGCCGTTTCCTGGTTCGAGAGTCCGCCGAGCGCGAGGATGAACAGGATCGTCGCGATGATGTACGAAACGTTTACGATTCCTTCGTTGATCATGACGGCCTCACTTCCTGAACATTTCGAGCATGCGGCGCGTGACGGCGAAGCCGCCCGCGATGTTGACCGCGGTAACCGCCACGGTCGCCACCGCTATCCACATGATCACTTTGTCGGCCGAACTGATCTGTAACAACGCGCCGATGATAATGATGCTCGAGATCGCGTTCGTCACGCTCATGAGCGGCGTATGCAACGCCGGGGTGACGTTCCAGATCACCATGTAACCGACGAAGCAGGCCAGCACGAAGACCGTGAAGTGCGCCATGAACGAGGCGGGTGCAACGGCGCCGAGGCCGAGCAGCAGCAGTCCGCCGACGACAGCGCCGACGATCGGGCCCATGACCGACTTCTTTTTCTCTTGCGGTA
>JBFJQO010000222.1:0-4324 GCA_041616535.1 Woeseiaceae bacterium
CGTAGTTGGCGACGAGGTAGTCGATGCCGTCGTGAAAGTCCTCGAGTTCGGGCACGCCCATGCGCCGGTAGATCGCGGTGCGCCAGTCCCGGCCATAGCCGGCCGACGCGCGGTAGTCCATGTCGATGACGACGTAGCCGTATTGCGTGAGCAGGTTGTGGAACATCTGCTCGCGAAAATAGCGCGGCCAGCCGTGGTCCGAGTTCTGCAGGTAGCCGGCGCCGTGCACGAAGAGGACGGCCGGGTACGAGCGCGACGGGTCGTGGTCCTCGGGGACGTAGACCTTCGACCAGACGGGTTTCGTGACGTGCGACGACGGCACGGGCACGATGGCGGGCTCCTGCCAGTCGATCGCCTTGAACGCGTCGCTCATCGTGTCGGTCAGCCGGCGCGCCTCGGCGCCCGGCGCATTCGCCTGTACCCAGAGGTCGGGATGGCGATTAGCCGACGAGTGCGTGATCAGCAGCAGCGATTCGTCGGGAGACACGCGCACGGCGTTGAGACCGCCGAGACGCGTGAGCTGTTCTTTCTCGCCCGAGCGGACGTCGACCCGCCAGATCTCGTAGATACCCGGATGTTGGACGTTGGCCGGGTAGTAGATATAGCGGCCCGAGGGGCCGAGCACGGGGTCGAAGACGACATGCTCGCCGGCCACGAGCGTCCGGGTACGCCGGCTGTTCACGTTTTTCGCATAGATGCCGAGATAGCCGTGGTCTTCGGACAGGAACCAGATCGTTTCGTTGTCGCGCAACCAGCCGTACTCGGCATGGTAGTTGTTGACCCAGGCTGCGTCGCTGAGGCGATGCTGGCTGACGAGTGTGTGATTGTCGAAATCCACGGTCGCGATCCAGCGGTCCTTGTTGTCGTTGGCGTGCACCCAGAGCGCCACGTTGCTGCCGTCGCCGGCCCACTTCGCGAAATACACCTCGATGCCGCGCACCTCGGGCGCCGCGAGGCGTTTTTCGGCCTTGTCGCGATCTTCGCCGAGCCCGGTGAAATGCTCTAGCGCACTCCGCCGCAGTGCGGCGAGGGGATCGTCCTGGATGCCGGGCAGGCCGAGCAGGTCGAGTTCGTGGCGCTCACCGGATTCGAGGTCGACCAGCCAGATCGCCTGCGGTGCGCGGCCGTTGCGGCCCACGCGGGCACGCAGCTCGCGCGTCTCGACGTAACCGCTCATCGTGACGTAGTTCGGCATGCTGCCTTTCTTGCCATCGTCGAAGCTCTTCGCGCGCGTGAACACGAGCAAATGACGGCCGTCGGGCGACAGGGACATGCCCTGCGATTCGAGCGTGTCGCCCATGTAGATCGGTGCCGCGCTGAGGCCTTCGTCGATCGCGAACAGCGACTCGCCGCGTTCACGGGCCTCGTCTTCGTCGCGCTCTGCCTTGCGCAGCTGTTCGTACAGCCGCTCCTGGTGCGCGCGCATTACGTCGAAGTCCTCGTCGTCGCCGGGGTCTTTTTCGAAGCGGATGTTCGAAACCTGCTCGGCGAGCCCGGTGGCCGGGTCGAACACGAAAAACTGGTCGTCACGCCGGAAGCCGACGCGGCGGCCGTCGGCCATGAAGAACGGCGCGGCTTCGGCGGCGACCGTGCGTGTCACCTGGCGCACGGAGTCGCCGTCGCCGAGATAGACGTCGCCGCCGTAGGTCCAGGCGTGCAGGTCGCCGGCGTCACTATAGACGACGTCCGAACGGAACAGGCGCGACCACTTCGACTCCGCGACCTGGGCGAGCGCACCGTCGTGCGTGTCGACCGAGAAAAGATCCCTGAGCTTCGACCCCGGGCGCTTCTGTTCGAAAAAGACGCGGCGGCTGTCCGCGCCCCAGAAAGCGTTCTCGGGAGCATTGCCGAGCCAGTCGGCATCGGCCATGATTTGCTCGAGCGTAAGCTCCTCCGCCGACACGAGGGCGGCCGAGGCCAGCGCCAGCAGCGCTATGAAGTTGCGGGCATTCTTGTTCATGCCCGCAATCATACCCGTGTCCGCTGGCTACTTGTTCTTGTAGATCACGCCGCCTTTCATGACGAAGTCGACGTCTTCCATTTCGCCGATGTCGTCGAGCGGATTGCCGCGCACGGCGATGATGTCGGCATAGAGGCCGGGCTCGATTGCGCCGACCCGGTCTTCCCAGCCCAGCAGCTCGGCCGATAGCGAGGTTGCGGACACGAGCGCCTGCGCCGGCGTCATGCCGAAGCGCACGGCGCGCGCGAACTGTTTGCCGTTGTCGCCGTGCGGGAAGACGCCGGCGTCGGTCGCGAACACCACCTTGGCGCCCATCTCGACGGCGAGCGTGAAACTCTGGCGCTGGCGGGTGCCGACCTCGCGTTCCTTGTCGATATTCTCCTGGGGCACGCCGTTCGCTTCGCCCTGTTCGAGCGTGTACTCGGTGTTGTAGATGTCGAGCGCGAAAAACGTGCCGCGCTCGATGCCCATGCGGACCGCTTCGCGATCGAGAAAACTCGCGTGCTCGATAGAGTCGACGCCGGCGAGAATCGCGCGCTTGATGCCGTCCGTGCCGTGTGCGTGCGCGGCGACTTTGCGCCCATGCATGCGGGATTCGTCAACGATGGCCTGCATCTCTTCGAGCGTGTATTGCGTCTGGCCGACCTTGGTGCCCTTCGAAAACACGCCGCCCGTCGCGCAGAACTTGGTCAGGTCGGCGCCGTACTTGACGTTCCTGCGCACGAGCTTGCGGACCTCCCAGGGCCCGTCGGCAACGCCGTCACTCTTCTCCTCGAAAGCATGATTCAGCGCATTGTCGTCGCAGTGTCCCCCGGTGATGCCGAGGCTCGGCCCCGAAACGGCCATGCGCGGTCCGGGGATTTCGCCCGCGTCGACCGCATTGCGCAGGGCGATGTCGGCAAAGTCCGCGGCGCCCACGTTGCGAATCGTCGTGAATCCGGCGAGCAGCGTCTTCTCGGCGTTGACGACTCCGCCGATCGTCGCGCGGTGTGGGGACTGGAAATAGCCGGCGAAGAAGTAACGGTCGAGATTGCCGACGACGTGCGTGTGCATGTCCATGACGCCTGGCAACACGAATGCATCGGAAAGGTCGATGATCGTCGCGTCGTCGGGAATCGTCGTCGTCGAGTCGCCGACGGCGGCAATGCGCTCGCCGTCCACGACGATGACGGCGTCGCGCGTCACGCGCCCGGACTTCGAGTCGAACAGCGCACCGGCCTTGATGACGGTGATCGGCTCGTCGGCGGTCGCCGCGGCATGGAGCAGGAGCGGGACAAGGGCGGTGAGAAACAGGGTCGCGGTTTTCATCGTTTTTTCTCGTAGTAGCGGGCCGCCACGTTGTATCTCACCTCGCCGCTGCGGACAACACCGGGAGCATTCAGCGTTGCCGGTCCCGCCCGGAAAATGAACCCGACGACAAAAAATGCGAGAATCGATGCCATGACCGAAACAGCCACACCAATGACTATAGCGCCGGATTACTCGTCGATGTTCGCCGAGTTGAAAGCGACGTTCGACACCGGGCGCACGGCGGACCTGGCCTGGCGGGCCGATCAGCTGAGCGCGCTCGAGCGCATGATGGTCGAGTGCGAACAGGAGTTCCTCGATGCGCTGCGTGCCGATCTCGGCAAGCACGCACTGGAGGCCTGGTCGACCGAAGTCTCCTACGTCGCGGGCGATGCCGCCTACTGCCGCAAGAACCTGAGGAAGTGGTCGAGGCGGCGCAGCGTGCCGACGCCGATGGCAGGGCTGCCCGGCAAGAGCTGGCTGCAACCTGAACCGCTCGGCGTCGTGCTGATTATCGGCGCCTGGAATTACCCGCTGCAGCTCACACTGGCGGGAACCGCGGCCGCGATCGCCGCGGGCAACTGTGCCGTGCTCAAACCGTCCGAACTCGCGCCCGAAACCTCGAAGGCTGTGGCGCGACTCGTCCCGCAATACCTGGACGGTGATTGCATCCGGGTCGTCGAGGGCGCCGTGCCCGAAACGACGGCCCTGCTCGAACTGCCCTGGGATCACATTCTGTATACCGGTAGCGGCCACGTCGGCCGCATCGTCATGGCGGCCGCCGCAAAGCACCTTACGCCCGTGGTGGCCGGACCTCGACGTCCGGTATGCGCCGTTCACCGACAAGAAGTTCAAGCTTCTGCGCAAACTGCGCTGACGCCGGGCCCGCTGCCCGACCGCGTCCGGGGGCCGGAATACTGTGAAGTGGGTCTCAGTTTAGGGCGTGAACCGGAACGCGGCCCGTGGTTTTGTGAATAAAGCCACAAATACTGTACACAGGTCCGCGTAAGGTCGTTGCCGTTGAGACCGAGCGATGGCGGTGAGGCAGGACATGAAATTCGTTTCCGACATTTTCGA
>JBFJQO010000223.1:0-4322 GCA_041616535.1 Woeseiaceae bacterium
GAAGCCATGCCGATCCGCGACCTCGCCGGCAACATGATTACGATTGGCGGCGCGGATGCTGACAGGCGAATCACGCTGGTGCTGTTCGTCTCGCCGACCTGCCCGATTTGCAAGTCGCTGGTGCCGACCGCAAAGGCGTTGGCCGCGAGCGAAAAAGTGCGGCTGGTCTTCGCCAGCGATGGCGACGACCTGGCGCAGCACCAGACCTATGCCGCCGATCTCGGGCTGAACGAACATGCTTACGTCGTTTCGGAAGCGCTCGGCATGCACTACCAGGTCAGCAAACTGCCGTTTGCGCTGCTGATTGGCGCCGATGGTAGCTTGAAGAGTAAGGGGCTCGTCAATTCCCGCGAGCACCTCGAAAGCCTGTTCGAAGCGATGGAATCCGGCATCGCTACGCTGCAGGAATTCGTCAGCGAAGCCAATGACGAATACGAACACCCGGTGAAGGAAAAAGCGTCATGAAAGAAGAAAAGCTCATTGACCAGGCGTATTACTGGATTGATGAACGGGCGCGGGCCACGACACTCGGCCTCGCCCGCCGCCTCTCCCGACGCAGTTTCCTCTCGCGCCTCGGCGCGATGCTGGCCGGCGTCGCGACCCTGCCGCTGTTGCCGGTTGCCCGGTCGTTTGCGCAGGAATCCGTGCAGGAAGTCGGCGATCCGCAAAGCTGCGAGTACTGGCGCTATTGCGCGCTCGGCGGAACCTTGTGTGCCTGCTGCGGCGGCACCCACAAGGCCTGCCCCCCGGGCGCCGAAGCCTCGCCCATCACCTGGGTCGGCACCTGCAAGAACCCGGTCGACGACGTGGACTACCTGATTTCCTACAACGACTGCTGCGGTAAAGCGGTCTGCCAGCGCTGCGGCTGTCACAACACGGAGCGGGACCGACCCGTTTATTTCCCGTCGAATTCCAGCAGCGTCCTTTGGTGTTTCGGCACGGAGCACCGTACCTACCACTGCACCGTGGCCGTCGTGCTCGGCACGGCCGCCAGCGGCGACTGACACGCCGACCGGACATGCCGACAGTGGCACGATTCGGGAACGCCACAATGCGACTGGCGGGCAT
This sequence comes from Woeseiaceae bacterium, assembly GCA_041616535.1. Taxonomy (GTDB): domain Bacteria; phylum Pseudomonadota; class Gammaproteobacteria; order Steroidobacterales; family Woeseiaceae; genus UBA1847. The sequence continues at coordinate 1,069 of JBFJQO010000223.1, forward strand.
GCTTCTCGGCACGTGGATTTTCTTGAGCACGGCCGTGGCGGATCCGAAGGCCAATTACCTGTTGCACTGCCGCGGCTGCCACCTTGCCGACGGGCGCGGCGTGCCGCCCGAAGTACCGACGCTCGTCAATGTGATCGGCAGGTTGGTTGCGCTTGAGGGGGGCCGCGAATACCTGGTGCGCGTGCCGGGCGTTGCACAGACCTCGTTGTCGGACCAGGATCTTGCGGCAGTTTTGAATTACGTCCTGTACGAGCTGAACGCGGCGACCCTGCCGCCGAAATTCCAGCCGTTTACGACCGAGGAAATCGCCCGTTACCGGTCGCGCGTACTGGCCGATCCCGGACGGGAGCGGCGCCGTTTAATTTCAATGGCAAATCGACGAAACAGTGACCCGTAATACCGTGCTGACCTGGACGCTATGTAATTTCCGAACCGCGCGCGCAGTATCTACGCATAGACACAGTTGTCGACTCCACCGATAGTCCCCGATCCCGCGTGACTGGAGATAATCGACAATGCAACGTACCAGAGCCCCTCAATCCGTTGTTCGCGTCGCATCGATTGCGCTTTGTTGCCTGGTCATTGTTGCCTGCGCCACGATTCGTACGGGCACCCACTACGACGAGACGGTCGACTTTTCCGGCTACAGGACGTTTGCCTGGATCGATGAGCAACCGCATATCGCGCCCAGTTCATCGATGCCGGTCAGCGCACTCGCTCTTGAGCACCTGCACACTGCGATTCGCTCGGAATTGACGGGCAAGGGCTACACTTTTGTCGAGGATCGAGACGAAGCGGATTTCGTCGTGGCATTCACGATCGGCACGCGCGACCGCATCGTCGTCGACTCTTATCCACCGGAGTACCGGGGCAGTTGGGGCTGGCACGTGCCTTACAGTCAATTCGAATACCGCGAGGTCGGTACGCACAGCTACACGAGCGGCACCCTTGGCGTGGATATTTTCGACAATGAAAGCGGCCGACCGGTGTGGCACGGGTGGGCGGAAAAGACGATTACGATGAGTGACCGCGACGATCCCCGACCGACGATCCATGACGGCATCGCCCGCCTGTTTCGGGACTTCCCGCGCTAATTACTACCGACGAAAATATCCAGTGGCAGTACGGCAGTCACGCCGACGTTCGGCACGTCGACGAGCTGGCCGATGCGCAAATCGACCGCAACGCTCGCGATCATGTACGCCTGTGTCCGATCGTAGCCGTATTCCGCGACGATGTAGTTCACCATCGCCAGCAGCGCGTTCGCCGCGGCGAGATTCAGGTCTTTCGAAAGATTCGTCAGTCCGGCGACTTTTTCCGACGCAAGGTATTCGATGTCACGCGGAATCTCTCCCTCGGCCTTGAATGGAAAACCGGTCGTCGCGTAGAAACGGGACGAGGGAATCGCCAGCACGGACGACGGCCCTCTGTAATGCGGGCCCTGTGCCAGTTCGGGACCGTCGCGCAGGATTTCGGTGGTCACGGTGATGTTCGCGTCCATCTCGATCGCGGTGCCGGACACTTCGCCGTCACCCTGGGCGTAGTGGAAGTCGCCGATGGCGAGGCCGCAGCCGTCGATGTAACACGGCAGGTACACGGTCGTGCCCGCGCGGATGTAGCGTATGTCCATGTTGCCGCCGTGCTCGCGCGGCGGAATCGTGCGCAGACACTCGCCCGGCTTTGAGCCCTCGGTGCCGCACAGCGATGAGGGTTGCGCCATATCCGGGTCCGGGCTGAAGACTGCGCCGCCCGCATCCGCCAGTTGCTGTTCCCGCTCGAGCATGACCGCCAGCTGCCCGGGTCCGGGCATCGTGGTTACGACGCCGGGAAAACTGCCGTTCGGGATCCTGACGCCCGGGAGGTCCGCCGATTCCGCGTAATCGTTGTTCAGTCGCCAGACGATAAAGCGGTCCTCGCTGCCGATGTAGTCGCCGGCAAAGCCGAATGCCGACGCGCTGGTCCAGCCGACGGGCCCGGGCTCGATCGATTCGATCGTGACGCCCAGGACGTCGCCGGCCTGGGCGCCTTCGATGTGTACCGGCCCGATCAGGGGGTGCACGACGCCGAAGCTGAGACGCGGGCTCTCGTCACCGCTTTCGAAGGCATTGACGTCGATGTGCATATCGCCCGCGTCGCGGCCGATCATTTTGATGCGCTCGCCGGGCTTCGCGCGCGCCGCCATGGGAATGTCGCTGTGCAGGCGGTTGATGCAGGCGGGGTCCTCGCTGCAGGTCGCCCCTTCGCCGCCGACAACGACGTCTGCAGACGTTAGCTGCGGCAGCAGCACGAGAATGGGCCAGTACGCGGTTTTCATGTCGATCTCCCCGAATGTCAGCCCAATTAGCCGCGAGCAACGCAGGCGTCCGGACTTCTTGTATTATTCGCCCTCTTGCTGTCTTGCCTGGGCAGCGCCGACGGAAGCCGAATATCGCCATGGACAAGAACAAGACTGAAAACTTCGTCTTCGATATGTGGGACGACTCGATCATTCCCGAACTCAGCGAATACATCAAGGTGCCGAACAAGTCGCCGATGTTCGATCCCGACTGGGAAAAGCACGGTTACATGGACAAAGCGGTCGCCATGTTCGAAAGATGGTGCAAGGCACAACCGCTCGCGGACATGACGGTCGAAGTCGTCCGCCTGAAAGGCCGAACGCCGGTCTTGCTCGTCGACATACCCGGCCAGTCGGACGATGTCGTGCTGCTGTACGGACACTACGACAAGCAGCCCGAATTCGAGGGCTGGGACGAGGATCTCGCCCCGTGGAAGCCGGTCATCAAGGACGGCAAGCTTTACGGTCGCGGTGGCGCCGACGACGGCTACGCCGTATTCGGTTCGTTGACGGCAATCCGTGCCTTGCAGGAACAAGGCATTCCGCACGCGCACTGCATCGTGCTGATCGAAGGCTGCGAGGAATCGGGCAGCTTCGATCTGCCGTACTACATCGATCATCTCGGCGAGCGCCTGGGGGAACCGAGCCTCGTCGTCTGCCTCGACGCCGAATGCGGCAATTACGAGCAGCTGTGGTGCACCACATCGCTGCGGGGCAACCTGACGGGAAGTCTCGAGGTAGCGGTGCTCACGGAAGGCGTGCATTCCGGCTCTGCCACGGGCATCGTCCCGTCCTGCTTTCGCATACTTCGTCAACTCCTGTCGCGCATCGAGGACGAGACCAGCGGCAGGATCCTGCTCGACGACCTGTTCGTCGAGATCCCGGCGCAGCGCAAGGAGCAGGCAGAGCTGGCGGCCAA
>JBFJQO010000224.1:0-4314 GCA_041616535.1 Woeseiaceae bacterium
CGCCAGCGACCGAGGTTCAACGGTCGGCCAAGCACGGACTCGATGGCCGCGGTTTCGATCGCCTCGCTTTCCGTCATGCGCGGCAGGATGCCCGGCAGGCGCGCAGCGAGCATGCTTTTGCCGGTGCCGGGTGGCCCGACGAGCAACAGGTTGTGCGCACCGGCCGCCGCGACTTCGAGTGCGCGCTTTGCGTGAGCCTGGCCGCGGACATCGGCAAGGTCGCGAAACGTCGCTGCTTCGCCGGGCGGCGGCGACGTGACCGGAGCCAGCTTGTGCCTGCCCGCAAGATGCGCCGTCACTTCGGGCAGGCTCTGCGCCGCGAACACGCGATCGCTGACCAGCGCTGCCTCGTAGCCGTTATCGCTCGCCACGATCATCGTGTGTCCCGCTTCCTGCGCGCGCAGCGCCGCAGGAAGAACACCGGGCACCCGCCTCAGCTCACCGTTCAATGCGAGCTCGGCAAAGAACTCGACGTTGTCGAAGCCATCCACGGGTAGCTGGCGCGTCGCCGCGAGGATGCCGAGCGCGATGGCAAGATCGAATCGCCCGCCGGTCTTCGGCATGTCGGCCGGACCGAGGCTGACCGTGATCTTTTCGAGCGGAAACTTGAACCCCGTGCTGAGAATGGCGCTGCGGACGCGATCCTTGCTTTCGCGCACCGCCGTCGCCGGCATGCCGACAATCGAGAACCCGGGCAACCCGCCGGACAAGAACACCTCGATGGTAACCGGCGGCGCAACGGTGCCGAGCTGCGCGCGACTCTTGAGTATTGCAACGCCCACGTGAGCCCTCCATGGCCCGGGAATCTGGGGGGACAGTTAACTGAAATCCGACGCAGTGCCGTCCCATTGAGCACAGGAATTCGGTTAACTGTCCCCTTGATTCGAGCGACTCTCGAGCTCGGCCAGCCGCTTTTCCAGCGCCTCGAGCTTCTCGCGCGTTCGTTTCAACACGGCCTCCTGCACGTCGAATTCCTCGCGCGTGACGAGGTCGAGCCGGGACAGCCGCGAGCGCAGCACCGAGCGGAAATTTTCCTCCAGGTCGTCGCGCATCGAACGCAGGCCCTCAGGGAGACTTTCGGCGAGCTTCGCCGCGAGGTTTTCAATCGATTCCTTGTTCATAGGCGATTGATACCCCACGGCCCCGCGAAACGCCAGCGCCAAATCCGGCCGCAGGCAGAGTTTCACCTGCAAGGGCCGATTACAGGGCAATGCACGTTCGGCGCCGCACCAAAGCGGTGCGCCCCGACCAGGTGATATTTCACAACAGGCTGTTTTTAAACGCTTTTTCCATGTTGGCACGATTGCTGCTCTATGGAGTGCGACACGGGCCGCCATGGCCCTTTCGATACTTTTAGGGAGCACTACCAAATGAAAGCAGCACTACGAACCGGATTCTTCGCAACGCTACTGCTCGTGACCGGCACGGCACAGGCGCAGTGGTCGGCCAACCTCGGCTGGGCCAGTGAGTACCACTTCCGGGGTATTTTCCAGCACTCATCGTCTGCCAGCGGCGGAGTCGATTTTGAACAGAACGGCTTCTACGCGGGCACATGGGCTGCCGACGTCGGCGACGGTCTCGAGGTAGACGGCTACTTCGGCTATGGCGGCGAGGTTGAAGACTTCACGTACGGCATCGGCTTTACCGGCTACTACTACACGGGTGACTTCGATGACACGTACCAGGAGATCAACCTCGGCTTCGGCTACAACATCCTGACTGTCGACGTTGCCGTTGGTGAGTACGAGAACTTCACCGGACCCACGCAGGACTACACGTACTACGCACTGACGCTGGCCAACAACGGCTTCTATGGCACCTACGCCGGGTTCTCGCAGGACTTCGATGGCAATTATCTCGAGCTCGGCTACGGCACGACGATTTCCGACATCGACTTCGGCATCGTGCTGCTGTTCGCCGACGACGACCTGATCGGCCAGGACGACGAGTCCCTGCTGTTCACCATCGGCAAGGGATTCGACCTTTAGTCAATCAAAACCGCAGGGCGGCGGCAGCCGCCCTGCCTTACCGGGATTTCAAGGGGAAAACCATGAAAATGATCACAGCGATCATCAAGCCCTTCAAACTCGACGACGTGCGCCAGGCGGTGGCCGATATCGGCATCCAGGGCATCACCGTCACCGAGGTCAAGGGTTTCGGCCGCCAGCGCGGCCACACAGAGCTTTACCGTGGCGCCGAGTACGTCGTCGACTTCCTGCCGAAGGCGAAGATCGAACTCGCGGTGGCTGACGACCTGGCAGAACAGGTTGTCGAGGCCATCGCCAACACGGCACGTACCGGCAAGATCGGTGACGGCAAGATCTTCGTCACCGAATTGCTCGAAGCCATTCGTATTCGCACCGGCGAGACCGGTGCCGAAGCTGTTTAACCACTGAATCCTGAGGGAGGACTTCTAAATGGATGAGGTCACACAGATTTCGGCGCAGGTCACTGAACTGGCTTATGCGCTGGACACTTTTTACTTTCTTGTCATGGGCGCGCTCGTCATGTGGATGGCGGCGGGCTTCACGATGCTCGAGGCGGGCCTCGTACGTGCTAAAAACACGGCCGAGATCCTGACGAAAAACGTCGGCCTGTATTCGATCGCCTGCATCATGTACATGCTCTGCGGCTACTCGATCATGTACCCGGGCGCCTATGAAGGCGGCATTTTCCAGAGCCTGGCGACGCTGGGTTCCGGATTGCTCGGCTCCGCCGACAACGCGGCCGTCGACGTCATAGAATCGGGTGGCGACACGTACTACTCGAACCTGTCCGACTTCTTCTTCCAGGTCGTGTTCGTCGCGACCGCGATGTCGATCGTCTCGGGTGCCGTCGCAGAACGCATGAAGCTCTGGTCGTTCTTCCTGTTCGCAGTCATCCTGACCGGCCTGATTTACCCGGTACAGGGTTTCTGGAAATGGGGCGGCGGATTCCTCGAGACGGCCGGCTTCCTCGACTTTGCCGGTTCCGGCATCGTGCATATGACCGGCGCCGCGGCTGCGCTGGCAGGCGTACTGCTGCTCGGCGCCCGCAAAGGCAAGTACGGGCCCGGCGGACAGGTCAACGCAATTCCGGGCTGCAATCTGCCGCTCGCAGCGCTTGGTACGCTGATCCTGTGGCTCGGCTGGTTCGGCTTCAACGGCGGTTCGGAACTGAAGGTGTCCGACGTCGGTGAAGCGAACGCGGTGGCGCTCGTATTCGTCAATACGAACATGGCGGCCGCGGGTGGTCTCGTATTCGCGCTGTTGTTGTCACGACTGTGGTTCGGCAAGGCGGACCTGACGATGGCGCTGAACGGCGCACTGGCCGGCCTCGTTGCCATCACCGCGGAGCCACTGACGCCTGCGCCTATCCAGGCAACGTTGATCGGCGGCGTCGGCGGACTGCTGGTCGTCGGCTCGATCGTGCTGCTCGACAAGCTGAAGATCGACGACCCGGTCGGCGCAATCTCGGTGCACGGCGTCGTCGGCATCTGGGGCCTGCTCGCGGTCTGCTTTACGAACAGTGACGCATCGCTGCTCGCACAGTTGCTCGGCATCGGCTCGATCTTCGCCTGGGTGTTCGCGACGAGCTTCGCCGTCTGGTTCCTGATCAAGAAGACGGTCGGGATACGCGTCTCCGAAGAGGAGGAGTACGAGGGCGTCGACCTGTCGGAGTGCGGCCTCGAAGCCTACCCGGAGTTTGCTTCGGCGTCGGAGTAAATCCGCGGAACCAAATCCCTGTTCTCGGACTTGCCATAAGGGCGGTCCGGGAACAGGCCCTTGCGGTGCGATTCCGCTACATTTCCCCCAAAAAGCAGTACCTTAGCGGGCCCCTGGCCCGCTTTTTTTATGTCATATTTGGCCGTGCCGGTCGACAGGACCGGCTGTGACCATGGTCACGCCGGATTTTCGGGCCTCATGGTGTAATAGAGGCCTTGAATTACACCTTCTAGTTAAAGGGTGTCGACCTGAGGACGAAATCCGCATGAACCGCAAACAGACACTGGTCCTTGCCGCCGCTGCCGCGAGCCTCGTTGCCGGCTCCGCGATCGCAAGCGATATATACCGCTACACCGATGCCGACGGCACCGTCCATTACGTCGACCGTCCAAGCGGCGCCGACAGCGAACAGCGCGTCGCGATTGCGTCGAAGCGCTCGAACTCGAGCTCGTCCCCGTCGCGCAGTGCGCAGCCCCGAACGACGGCCGCCGCGGCTCCGGCCGAAACCGCTGCCGCCGAACCGGAGCCGACGAAAAAGACCCGCGCCGAAAAAATCGCCGAGAAGAAGGCCCGTGAAGAGCGTTGCGCAAGCTATCGCGCCAAGCTCGAA
>JBFJQO010000225.1:0-4297 GCA_041616535.1 Woeseiaceae bacterium
CGAGCGCCGATCCGGGAGAAGATCGACGACAACAACCACCCCACCAGGAATGCGCCGGCCGTATATAGAATCAGCTCTTGCGGAAGATCGACGAACATCTGCTAATAATTATCGGGAATCGCAATTCGGAAAAGGACGGAGTTCTCACTCTGGAGCCCCCGCCCCTGATACGTGTTGACCATAAATGGTCGATTGCCGAATAGCAACAATGCAGTAAAACCTTTATTTATTAGATATTTATTAATTATTTATAAGGTTATTTCTGACTCACGGCGGCGCCAATGCAGCACATTCTGTCCGTTGAGGAAAGACTCGGCTGCCGAGCCGCGCAACATCGCCAGCGTACTCAGCATACCGGCCTGTGTGCAAGTGTCGGCGGCCCCTAAATAACCGCATCACGCCAAGTGCCGCTCGCGCAGGAACCTCACGGCCGCGCCCGGGAAGTCGGTGAACAGGCCGTCGATCGTCAGCGCGTCGACGGCAAAACGCAGCAAGTCGTCGAAACTGGCAAAGCCGTCCGGCAGCGCGTCGCTGCGGAAGGTATACGGATGGACGACGAGCCCCTGCCGGTGGGCGCGCCGCACGAGCCCGCTGTCGCGCAGGCGTCCGTCGCGCTTGCGCAGCGTGTAGAGGCGATTCAGCCACGGGCCGATGCCGTCGACAGTCCGCGCGAGCTTTTTCAGGCCCCTGGCCGTGCGCATCGCGGCGAAGTCGGTCGGCTCGGGCGACCAGCCGTCCTCGCCAATAAGCTGGACGAGCCGGAGTCTGCAGCCGAGTTCATGGCGGATGCGCCGCAGCTCCTGCTCCTCGAAACACTGCAGGTAGACCGGGTCGCCGTGGTCGGTGTAGCCGAAGCGCCGCAGCGCCTCGAGCACGAGCAAGGTGATGTCGACGCCCTCGCGCTGGTGCCAGGCCGCGCCCTTGATCTCGGGGTAGATACCCACCGGGTGGGCGCCCCGCTCCCGCAGGTCCGCCACGAGCTGCAGCTCGCGTTCGAACGTGTGGACGCGAAAGTCCTCGCCGGCCGACGGAAAGCGGCCGGGGAAAACCGGCTTGCCGGCCGCGTCCGTGCGCTCGTGCACCCGCAGCGAACGGATCTCGGCCAGGTCGAAGTCGCGCACGTAGTAGCGGCCGTCCTCGCGGGCCCGCGCCGGGAAGCACTCCGCGACGTTCGTGACGCGATCGAGGTGGATGTCGTGCAGCACGACCACCTGGTCGTCGCGCGTCGCGACGAGGTCCTGTTCGAGGTAGTCGGCTCCCATCGCGTAGGCCAGGGCCTTGGCCGGCAACGTGTGCTCGGGCAGGTGGCCGGACGCGCCGCGATGCGCTATGACGACAGGTCGCATTTGCTAATTCACTTTAGGTTTTAATCGCAAGATGTTGTTTTATTTTTCTTCGATCGGGCCATCAGAATCCCATCCCGGGAAGTCGAGCACTTCCCAGCGGGCCGTGTCTTCGCCCCTCGCCTGCCGCTTCAGCGCATCCACCATCTGGCGGTCGTTCCACTCGATGTGTTCCTGGCAGCGCTCGACGAGCTCATCGGGCGTCTCGATCAGGCCGCCGAAGGGCTTGATCACGATCATGCCGATGCTGTTGGCCTTGGCCACGTCCATCATGAATCCGACCTGCTCCCGGTTGGCCTCGTAGGCTATCGGCAGCACGAACATGGCCTCCGCCGCCTTGACCTGGCGTATCAGCTCGTCCTTGAGCTCCTGCGGCCCGCCGGTCACGGGCAGGTTCTCGGGATTACTGACGTTCAGGTAGTAAAAACGGTCGACGCTCTCGAGGAATTCGAAGACACGCAGGTAATCGTCGGATTCGTCGAAATTGTGCGTTACAAACACGCGAATCGGGTTGTCTTCCGACACGAGGTACTCCTTATCGCCTCAGTGTTGACGCTAGTTTAGCCTTTTCGGAATGCGGCCGCGCGGCGCTGTTCCCAACCTCATGGCGTTTCTGTATCGTAGCGGCGCATGCGGCTACTTTTGTACAACATCCGGTACGCGGTCGGCGGCGGTGCGAGCATGCACATGCCGATTCCGGGCGCCGGCTACGTGTTGGGCAACCAGAGCGTGCTGCCTGAGATTACGCGCTTCATCAAGTCGGTCGATCCCGACGTCGTCGGCCTGATCGAGGTCGATACGGGCTCGATCCGCAGCCGCAAGGTCAACCAGGCCGAGAAGATCGCCTCGGATCTCGGCATGAACACTTCGTACGAGACCAAGTACGGTGAAAGATCGATCAACCAGATGCTGCCGATCGTGCGCAAGCAGGGGAATGCCTTCATGGCTGCGCCGCGCGTCCACGGCGAGCGCTTCCACTATTTCGACACTGGCATCAAGCGGCTGATCATCGAACTCGAGATGGACGAATTCGCGGTCTTCCTTGTGCACCTGTCGCTCAAGTACCGCCATCGCCACCTGCAACTGCGCCGCTTGTTCGACCTGATCGAGGCGACCGAGAAGCCCGTGGTCGTGGCCGGCGACTTCAACACGTTCTGGGGCGAAAACGAGATCTACCTGTTCATGAGGGCGGCCGGCCTGACCTCGGCCAACACCCACAGCATCCCCACTTACCCGAGCCGCGCTCCGCGCAAGGAGCTCGACTTCGTTCTGTACCAGGAGGGCATCAGCGTCACGAACTTCGAAGTTCCCGACGTGCGTTTCTCCGATCACCTGCCCCTCGTTTGCGACTTCGAGGTGGCCTGACAGGCATTACTGAGATGGCACAACACTGGAAAACACAAACCGACGATAACGGCATCTTCTGGCTTTGCATTGACAAGGCCGATGCAAGCGCCAACGTACTCTCCTCCGACGTCCTGATGGAACTCAATGACATCCTGGACGCGCTGGCGGACAAACCGCCCAAAGGCCTCGTGCTGTACTCGGGCAAGCCGGGCAGCTTCGTCATGGGCGCCGACATCACCGAGTTCACCAGGATCGAATCGCAGGAAAAGGCTTTCGAGCTGACGCGGCTCGGACAGCAGCTCTTCGACAAGCTCGAGAACCTGCCCTGCCCGACCGTTGCCGCGGTCAACGGTGTCTGTCTCGGCGGCGGCCTCGAACTCGCCATGGCTTGCGACTATCGCATCGGCCCGGACAGCGACAGCCGTATATTCGGGCTTCCCGAGGTCAAGCTCGGCCTGCATCCGGGCTTCGGTGGCACGGTGCGCACCGTCAACTACTGCGGCGTGCGCGCGGCCATGCAGCTGATGCTGACCGGCAACCCGGTCAACGCGAAGAAAGCCCGGCGCATGGGCCTGATCGATCGCATTGCGGGCGAGGACGACTGGCGCGGCGTGGCCGAGACGCTGATCAGCCAGCGGGCGCCGAAGAGCGCGGCGCCGATGATCGACCGGCTCATGAGCCTCGCACCGCTGCGACCGCTCGTGCGCAACATGCTGATCAAGCAGGTCGCCGGCAAGGCGCGCAAGGAGCACTACCCTGCCCCGTACGCGATGATTGACCTGTGGGCGAAGCACGGCGCATCGACCAGGACGGGCTACGTGGCCGAGGCCAAGAGCTTCTCCAGGATGATGGCGACCGACACGGCGCGCAACCTGATCCGCGTGTTCTTCCTGCAGGGCAAGCTCAAGAAGCAGGGCAACAAGATCGACACGAAGATCGAGCACGTGCACGTGGTCGGCGCCGGCGTCATGGGCGGCGACATCGCGGCCTGGTGCGCGCTGCGCGGTCACACGGTGACGCTGCAGGATCGCGAACAGAAATACATCGACCCCGCGCTCGAGCGTGCGCAGAAGCTGTTTGGCAAGAAAGTCCGCGATGGCGCCAAACGAGCAACAACGGCCGCGCGGCTGCAGGCCGACGTCAACGGCGACGGGGTGCCCAGGGCCGACCTCGTCATCGAGGCCATCTTCGAGAACCTCGAGGCCAAGCAGGAGCTCTATCAGCGGCTGCAGGCGGCGATGAAACCGGGCGCGCTGCTCGCCACGAACACCTCGAGCATCAGGCTCGAGGACCTGCGCACGGTGCTGGACGAACCGCGCCGCTTCATCGGGCTGCACTTCTTCAACCCGGTGGCGATGTTGCCGCTGGTCGAAGTCATCCGCTGCGAGGACACCGACCAGGACGCCATGGACGTCGGGTTTGCGTTCACCAAGGGGATCGGCAAGTTCCCGCTCGAGTGCATGAGCTCGCCCGGCTTCGTCGTCAACCGCATCCTCGCGCCGTACATGGGCGAAGCCATGGCCATGGCCCACGAGGGAGTGCCGCTGGCCGAGATCGACAAAGCAGCGGTGCGCTTCGGCATGCCGATGGGACCGATCGAACTGGCG
>JBFJQO010000226.1:0-4292 GCA_041616535.1 Woeseiaceae bacterium
ACGCCGGCCAGCAAGAGCGTAGGCGACTGGTCCGTCGAGGACCTTGCCTATTACTTCGAGGAGGGATTCACGCCGGACTTCGACACGGTCGGCGGCTCGATGGTCGCCGTGCAGGAGAATCTCGCCAGGCTGGACGTCGCGGACCGCGCCGCCATCGCGGCCTACCTGAAAGCCGTCCCGGCCGTCGAATAGCGGCGGACTGCCGTCAGTCGGCGGCGCGCAGCTTGCGCGAATCGATCTCGTAACGCGAACCGACCCTGGCCTCGAGGTTGACCTCCCAGATCTCGTCGTCCGGAATCTGGGTGCGCTCGTGCCCCGGCAATTCGCGTTCATCGTCAACCTGCAGGCCCCAGACCCTCACGTTGCGGATGCCGACAACGGGGATGCGAGCGTCGTCGAACTTCGCGCGCAGCGCCGGATCGACGTCGTCACTGGCCCACGTCGCGAAGCCGCGCTCCGCGATGGCTGCGACACGCCCGGGCATGTTTCGGTTTTTGTCAGTCATGGCATTCCTCCTCCGGCAAGACTAGGACCCGGCATAGCGCGATGGAATCCGTACTTGTGCCGACGGGCATGCGGGTCCGTATTTGTCTCGATTGCACGGCGGCCGTGCTACCGTATGGTCAGAAGAGGGGACGCCACCGAAGTCCCGTGAGTGGAGGGCGTACGAATGTCAGTAGTCAGTGTACTCGTAATTGGCGCACTCATTGCGACGGTCGTCGTCTTGGGGCTCGGTTTGCGTTCAATGGCCAAGGGCGGCAAGTACGACGAGGAGCATGCCGAGAAGTTCATGTGGGAGCGCGTGGCGCTGCAGGGCCTCGTGGTCGTCCTGCTGCTCGCGGCGGCGTTCCTGCTGAATGCCTGAGGCGCGTTGTCGCACCCGGCCAACATCATGGCGGCGGCAATCGGGAGCAGGCGTCGCATGCGGCGATAGTAACAGCGATTGTGTAGAATGCGTGGCCCGATACCGAGCACCTGCAGGATATACAGCATGCGCATCGACGCGATCGCGATCGGCGAAAATCCACCGGATGACGTCAACGTCATCATCGAGGTGCCGCTCGGCGGTCAACCGATCAAGTACGAACTCGACAAGGAGGCCGGCACGCTCGTCGTCGACCGCTTCCTCTACACCCCGATGTCGTACCCGGGAAATTACGGCTTCGTCCCGCATACGCTGTCGGAAGACGGCGATCCCATCGACGTTCTCGTCATCAATACGCGGGAACTCATACCCGGCTGCGTCATCAATGTGCGCCCGGTCGGGGTTCTGATCATGGAGGACAACGCCGGGCAGGATGAAAAGATCATCGCCGTCCCGTCGCATTCGCTGACTAAGCGTTACGACCACATCGTGACACACTCGGATCTGCCAGAGATCACGCTGCACCAGATCGAGCATTTCTTCGAGCACTACAAGGACCTCGAACCCGGCAAATGGGTCAAGATCGGCGACTGGCACGGCGTCGACGATGCCCGGCAACTGATCACCGAGGCGATCAAACGCGCCAAGAACTAGATCGAATCGAAGAACGCTTCCTGGCGCTTGCGTTCGCCGGCGTCCGGCAGGCGGCCGTGCGCCGCGCCGAAGTTGTCGTCGACGTGGTGCAGCTTGGTCATGCCGGGAATGCTGAGCGTGGCGGCCGGGTGCCCGATTGCGTATTTGAGCAGGAACTGCGCCCAGCTCTCGCAACCGAACTCCGTGGCCCAATCCGGCAGGGGCCGGTCGCCGACTTTCTCGAAAATCCGCCCGCCGCCGAACGCGCGGTTGATGATGACGCCCATGCCACGATCGGCCGCGAGCGGCAGTATGCGTTTCGCAGCCTGCCGCTGTTCGAGCGAGTAGTTGACCTGGATAAAATCGAGTTCCTGCGTGCGCATGACTTTCTCGAACGCCTCGTACTGCGATTCGCGTGATGTCGTGATGCCGATGTATCGGATCTTGCCGTCCTGCTGCCACTCGCGCATCCTGCCGAGCGCGGCGTCGGTGCCGCGCAGGTTGTGAACCTGCATCAGGTCGAAGATATCCGTCTTTAACCGACGCTGCGATTCGCGCATCTGCGCATCGGTCGCATCGCCGCCGGGATCCTTGTCGGCCTTTGTGGCGACGAACAGGTCCTTGCGTATGCCGAGGTCCTCGATCAGGTCGCCGAGCACGGCTTCGGAGCTGCGATACATCGGCGCCGTATCGATGACGGTGCCGCCGAGTTCGTGGAATCGCTTCAGGGCGGCCTTCAGGACGGCGCGCTTGTCGGCATCGTTGCCCACGCCGTAGCGATTCGTGCCCAGGCCGACGATCGGCACCGTCTCGCCCGAGGACGGGATCATCTTGCGGATCAGGTGTTCGGGTCCGGCCGCGGCGGGCCCGCCCAGCGCGGCCAGCGACAGTGCGCCGAGGCCGGCCTTGTTGAAGTCGCGTCTGTTGATTCTCATGACATTCCCCTCAGCCCTGCATGTCCTCGAGTTCGATGCCGCGCGTCTCATGGACCATGCGGACGACAAAGAATATCGAGATCACGGCACACACGGTATAGAAGCCGTACGCGCCGGCGAGTCCGATGCCCGCCAGCAGTATCGGGAATGTCATCGTGATGCCGAAATTCGATCCCCATTGAGCGAGACCCGAAACGGCGAGCCCGGTTCCCCGGATCTGGTTCGGGAACATCTCGCCGAGCATGACCCACATGACGGGCCCCCACGAGAAATTAAAAAACATGACGTAGACGTTGGCGGCGATCAGCGCCATCGGGCCGTAAATGCCCTCGAGCGTCAGGCCGCCGCCGGCGCCGGTCGTCGCGTTCGTGAACGCGTACGTGACGATGCCGAGCGCGAAGGCCATGCCGACCGAACCGATGAGCAGGATCGGCTTGCGGCCGATGCGATCGATGAGCAGCAGCGACACGGTGACGGCCGCGATACTCAGGCCGCCGCTGGCGACGTTGATCAGCAGCGCATCGCTCTCGGTGAAGCCGACCGACTGCCACAGGACCGCGCCGTAGTAGAACACGACGTTGATGCCGACCAGCTGCTGGAACGTCGCCAGGCCGATGCCGACCCAGACCAGGGTCCGGATACGGCCCGTCGCGGGGTCGAGCAGGTCGGCGAGCCGCGGATTGTGATGGTCCGCGGCGAGCGAGGCATCGATCTCGTCGGCCTTGGCGAGCGCGGCTTCCCGTCCGCCGAGTCTCGTCAGCACGTCGACGGCCTTGTCGCGTTGCCGGTGCAGCACGAGGAAGCGCGGGCTTTCCGGGATGAACAACAGCGCCAGGAAGAAAATCGTCGCCGGCAGAATCTCGACCCAGAACATCCAGCGCCACGCCTCGAAGCCCAGCCACCATTCGCTCATCGACGAACCGGCCGCGTTGGCGATCAGGTAGTTGCTGATGAACGCGACGAACAGGCCGGAAATGATCGCGACTTGCTGGATGCTGGACAACCTGCCCCGATAGTGGGCCGGTGTGACCTCGCTGATGTAGGCCGGGGCCAGGATGCTGGCCGCACCGACGGCGAGCCCGCCGAGGAAGCGGTACAGCACGAATTCCAGCGAGCCGCCTGCGATACCCGAGCCCCAGGCGCTGACGATGAAGCACACGGCCGCAACGCGCATGATCGTGCGTCGCCCGAAGCGGTCCGCGAGCCGGCCGGCAAAAAACGCGCCGACCGCGCAACCCAGCAGCATCGAGGCGACGTTGAAACCGGTGCCGACGCTGTCGGACTCGAACGCGAGTTGCAGGCCATCGACCGTGCCGTTGATGACGCCGCTGTCGAAGCCGAACAGGAAGCCGCCGATCGTCGCAATGCAGCTGATGACAATGATGTAGAGCGTATGGGCTGAATGATTGCCGTGGCCGGGCACTGCTTTCCCCTGGTTCTTGTTGGTGTGCCGATTATGCACGGCACTGTATTGCCGCGCACGAGGCTGGCACAATGAGCAGTCCGGCAATAACAGCAAAGAGCAAGCCATGCCCGGACGCTATTTCGAGGAATTCGAGGTCGGCCAGGTCTTCGATCATCCGATCCGCCGCACGATCACAGAGGCGGACAACGTGCTGGTCACGACGCTGACGCACAATCCGGCCAACCTGCATCTCGACGCCGAGTACATGAAAACCACCGAGTTCGGCAAGCCGCTCGTCAACAGCTGCCTGACGCTGGGCTTCATGGTGGGTATTTCCGTCAACGACACGACCCACGGCACGACCGTCGCGAATCTCGGCTGGGACGAGGTGCGGTTTCCGAAGCCGTTGTTCTGCGGCGACACGATCCGCATCGAGACGGAGGTGCTCGAACTC
>JBFJQO010000227.1:0-4288 GCA_041616535.1 Woeseiaceae bacterium
ACGGCATCGTGCTCGAGACGTCGTCGGGGATGCCCGCGACGTCCAGCGCGGAGCGTTGCAGCGCGAACGGAAACGGGATCTCCGATCCGAGGATCGCGAACGGATTCCAGTCGCCGTCGCTCTGCCGGAGCCAGTCCGCGACAAAGACCATCGGCGGGATGCCGACACCGCCGCCGATCAGCAGGGTATTCGGACGATCGCGATGCGGGCGGAAGGGCTGCCCGATCGGGCCGAGTACGCTGATCGTGTCGCCCGGCCGGTGCCGCGACAGCAGGCGCAGTCCCTGGCCCACGGTCTTGTAGAGAACCTCGATCCAGTCGTCCCCGGCGCGCATGATCGAGAGCGGGCGCCGCATCGGCAACGATTCGTCGCAGGTCAGGTGCACGAAACTGCCGGGTTGAGCTGTCGCCGAGCACTTCGGCGCGCGGATGCGCATGATGAACTGCGCGCCCGGAAAGACGTCCACCGAGAGCAACTCCCCGTCCTCGACAAAGATCGTGCCTCTGTTCTGCTGGGCTTGCTGTTGGGCCGCGGTCAGAGCCATATCAGCGACGGGCATCCATGGCCTTGGCAACACGATCGAGGACGGCCATGCGGATCGCGACGCCGTTCGTGACCTGTTGCGTGATGACCGATCTCGGACCGTCGGCGAGGGCGCCTTCGATCTCGATACCGCGGTTCATCGGGCCCGGGTGCATCACGATCGCATCCGGTTTCGACCTGTTGATGCGCGCCTGGCTGATACCGAAGTTGGCAAAGTACTCGTCGATGCCCGGGATGCCGTCGAGATTACCGATGCGCTCGCGCTGAATGCGCAGTGCCATGACGACGTCCGCATCGGCCAGGCCGTCGTCGAGGTTGTCGAGAATCCGGGCGCCAGGCACGTGGCCGGGGTCGGGTGCGAGCACGGGCGGCGAGATCAGGCGCAGTTCGCCCACGCCGAGCGTCGTCAATGCCTGCGATGCCGACATCGCGACACGCGAATGGCGAATGTCGCCGACGATCGCGACGACCAGGCCTTCGAAGCCGCCCTTGTGCTGGCGGATCGTCAGGACGTCGAGCAGGCCCTGGGTCGGGTGCGACACGTCCGACTCACCCGCGTTGAGTATGCTGACGTGCGGCTGCACGTGTCGTGCGATGTAGGCCGGCACGCCCGCGCTGGCATCGCGCACGACCATGATGTCGGCCTGCATCGCCTCGAGCGTATAAATCGTGTCGAGGATGCTCTCGCCCTTCTTGCGCGACGACGTGTTGACGTCGAGATTGAGCACGTCGGCGCCGAGCCGCTTGCCCGCGAGATCGAAGGACGCGCGCGTGCGCGTGCTCGGCTCGAAAAACAGATTGGCGACGGTGCGCCCTGCCAGCGCCTGGCTGCGTGCCGGCAAGTCGCCGGGTTTGCGCAGGTAGTGCCCCGCATCGTCGAGAATGTCGACGAGCAGGGACTTGTCCAGTCCCTTGAGCGTCAGGAGATGGCGCAGGTTGCCATTTTCGTCGATCTGCAGGTCGGCTTCGTTCTGCAGGACATCTGTCGGTTCCGCAATCATCGCGGCGAAATTCTACTCGCTTAGCAAGTATCTTTCAGCGATAAAGACGGCTGCCGCGCTGTCGACGTCTTCCTTCGATATCCGGCCGCGCGAGCCGCCGGCCCGTGCGTTTTTCAGGACACGCTCGGCTTCCAGCGAGGTATAGCGCTCATCGACAGTCGCGATCGGCAGGTCGTAGCGCCCGAGTTCGGCAATGAAGGCATCGACCGCCGACTGGATGTCGCTCGGCGAGCCATCGGCATGCGCCGGCATGCCGACGACGAGCAGGGTCGGCCGCCATTCGCGCACCAGGGCCGCGATCGCATCGTGGTCGATACCCGCGTCGCGATTGGCGACGACGCCGAGCGGGCTCGCGGAGCCGGTCACGTCCTGGCCGACGGCGACGCCGATGCGCCGCATTCCGAAGTCGAACGCGAGAATCGTGCGGGGTTTCGCCATTCAGGCGTGGCCGGCGTCCGTGGACATCGCGGCGATGTCGATGCCGAGAATGCGGGCAGCCGAGTCCCAACGCTCCGCGAACGGCGTTTCGAAGACGATTTCCGGCGTCGCCGGAACGTTGAGCCACGAATTGGCGAGCATTTCGCCCTCGAGTTGGCCGGCCTCCCAGCCCGCGTAGCCGAGCGCGATGAGCGTGTGATCGGGTCCCTCCCCGGATGCCAGCGCGGCGATGATGTCGCGCGACAGTGTCAGGCGGATGTCGTTCGAGACGGCGAGCGTGTTCTCGTAAACCTGGTCGGGTCCGTGCAGGACGAAGCCGCGCTCCGGCCCCACCGGCCCGCCGGCGAGCACCGGGAACCCGGCGGCGCGCGGATCGGCATCGGTGACCTCGAGTTGCTCGAACAGGCCGCCGAGCTTCAGTGGCGTCGGTCGGTTGATGACGATGCCGAGGGCGCCTTCGTCGTTATGTTCACAGATCAGCGTCACGGTCGTGCTGAAATTCGGATCCAGCATGCCGGGCATGGCAATAAGTAGCTGATTTGTGAGCGAACCGTCCGGGAGCATAAGGACAGTATCGGCCCATCAGTCGCGCGGTACAAGTTGCTCCGTGAACAGGAACTTGTACTCGAAGGCGACCTTCTCGTATTCGCTCGCCATCGGGTCCGGGAACTGGTCGAACGGTGCCGCGCGCTGGATGATGTCTACCGAGGCGAGGTCGAGCAGGGGAGAGCCGCTCGTGCGGCTCACGACGGCGTCGATCAGGTTGCCGTCCTGGTCGATGCGCACGAGCAGCGTCGGACTGCCCGTGAGGTTGTCGATCCTGCCCAGTTCGGGGAGATAGGCTGCACCAACGGCCTCGACGCGGCGCTTCCAGGCGTCGAGGTACGCGGCCGCAACCGATTCGCGCGTGTCGGCGGAGACGACGAGTTGCTGTGGATCGTCGTCGGTCAACAGGAAATTCGCCTCGTCTTCCTGCGGCAGCGACAGCGTCGCCTCGCTGCCAGCCTCCATCGCGACGGCGATGCTGTCCCGGGGCTGTGGTTCCGTGCGTGGGTCGACCGCGACCTGGCGGTCGCTCGTGTTTTCGCTCGCAAGGACCTCGTCGGCCGACGCTTCGTGAGCCTTGGCATCGGTCGGTGCCGTGCCGGTTTCGATGCCGCGGTTGTCGACGGGCATGGCGCTTTGCAGGGGCGCGGACGGCCGGATCTGGTCAGTGACGTTGCCGCCGCCCTCCTGGCTGGCCTGGGCGAGGTACTCGGCCTCGTCGGGGCGATCGATGTGCTGGTCCGGGTCGGCGACGATCGTGACTTCGAGCGAGATGGCTTCGGCAAACGGGTTGGCCAGCTGCGGATTGAAGGTGACGCCGATGATGAGGATGCCGTGCACGAGCGCGGCCAGGAACATCATGGCGGGCAGCCGGTCCGGCACGACCGGGGCCAGGAGCCGGAGTTCGTCCAGCGGATCGACGGTAATGTGCGCTTGCGCCATAGTCGCGCGCAGTCTCCGCCATTTTGTTTACATAAACAAGAACCTGCGTCCCAGAACCAGGATTGGGGAGACAGTCACCTCAATCCCGGTTCCGGCGTTTGGCCTCGATCGCGTCGAACATGAGGCCCGCGATGTTGATGTCGAATTGCTTGTCGAGCTCGCGGATACCGGTCGGGCTCGTGACATTGACCTCGGTCAGGTAATCGCCGATGACGTCGATGCCGGCGAACAACACGCCCGCATCGCGCAGGACCGGGCCAACCTGCGCGCAGATTTCGGAGTCGCGCTTCGACATGGGCTGTCCGATCGCGGCTGCGCCGGCGACCATGTTGCCGCGATTGTCGTCGTCGCTCGGGATGCGGGCAAGTGCGTGGGGAACGGGCTCGCCCTCGATGAGCAGGATGCGTTTGTCGCCGGCCTTGATCTCGGGAATATAAACCTGCGCCATCGCGAACTTCGCGCCGTAGTCGGTCAGTGTTTCGAACACGACGTTCGCGTTCTTGTCGCCTTTTCGCACGACGAAGATCGAACGGCCACCCATGCCGTCGAGCGGCTTCGCGACGACGTGGCCATGCTCCGCAAGGAAGGCCTTCATCTCGTCCATCGATCGCGTGATCAGGGTCGTCGGCGTGAGTGCGGGGAACCAGGCCGTGTACGCCTTCTCGTTCATGTCGCGAAGCGCCTGCGGTGCGTTGACGATCAATGCACCTTCCTGCTGGGCGCGATCGAGGATGTAGGTCGTATAGACATATTCCATGTCGAACGGCGGATCCTTGCGCATCAGGATCGCGTCGAGCCCGCCGAGTTCGACCTCACGA
>JBFJQO010000228.1:0-4258 GCA_041616535.1 Woeseiaceae bacterium
CCTGAGTTCGTCGGCGACCCACAACAAAAGGGCGCCCATGACGAGGCGGATGCCGACGCCGAGGACGAAGCGCGTCTGGCTGTCCATCGCCTCGAACATCGCGCGGAAGCGGCCGGGCTGTCCGAGGCCCACGAGCCCCACGAGGACAATCACTGCGCCGAGCGCGGCAACGAACCAGGTCATGGTCGGATCCCTCATCACTGATGGAAGCGGCTCACACGTATTCTCGGAACCGCTTCTAGGACTTGAAGAAAAACATCCCGAGCGTTTCGGCCACGCAGGCCGGCTTGCGCTCGCCGTCGACTTCGATTCGCACTTCGGAGGTTAGCAGCAGCGCGCCGGCCCGCCGGCGCGCCTGCAACACCGTGGCACGGCCGCGCAAACGCGAACCGACCGGCACGGGCGTATAGAAGCGGACCTTGTTGAGCCCGAAGTTGATCGCGCGTTCGAGGTTCTTGACCTCGACGAAGCCGCTCGTCAGGGACGGGATCAGCGACAGGGTCAGGTAACCGTGGGCGATCGTCTTGCCGCCCGGCATTTCGCGCTCGGCACGCTCGGTGTCCACGTGAATCCACTGGTGGTCGGCCGTCGCCTCGGCGAACTGGTCGATACGGTGCTGGTCGATGACGATCCAGTCGGAAACGCCGACCTCCGCGCCTTCGAGCGCTTTGGCATCGTCAATGGATTCAATGATACGCATGGCGCGTAGTGATACCTGATGCGCGTTTAATCTGCAATCGCCGCAGCGGACCCGTGGCTCGCGCATCGCTCGCAGTTCACCCAGCCCGAATCGCCATTTGCGTAATGTTCTTTCTTCCAGATCGGCAGGCGCTGCTTGATCTCGTCGATGATATAGCGGCACGCCTTGAACGCTTCGTCTCGATGCTTCGACGCCACGCCGACCCACACCGCGC
This sequence comes from Woeseiaceae bacterium, assembly GCA_041616535.1. Lineage (GTDB taxonomy): Bacteria > Pseudomonadota > Gammaproteobacteria > Steroidobacterales > Woeseiaceae > UBA1847. The sequence goes on from JBFJQO010000228.1 coordinate 915, forward strand.
ACTCGCCGATCTCGAGCAGCCCGACGCGATGCACGCAGCGCGCGGAGAGATACGGAAAACGCTCGCGCGCCTCGACAAGGACTTTCTCGCCTTCCTCGATCACGAGTGGATCGTAGGCTTCGTATTCGAGACGCTCGACCTCGTTTCCTTCGTTTTCATTGCGAACCCAGCCCTCGAATGCGCAATACCCGCCCGCGGCCGGGTTGGCGAGTGACTGCTGCAGTGCGAACGGGTCGATCGGGTCGCGTGTAACTTCGATCATGTCAGCCGCCTGCGACGGGGGGGAACAGCAGCACGGTATCGCCGTCATTGACGGGCGTCTCCCAGTGGGCCATGTGATCGTTGATCGCGACCTTGCAATGGCCGTTCGGCTCACGCGACCCGTGCCGGTCGCGGGTCTCTTCGAAGACATCGTGTGCGGTCGTGGCCGTGGTTCGCCGGACTTCCTCGGCCACACCGGCATGCTCGCGGAATACCGCGAAATAGCGCACCGTGATCGTCTTCATACCGGACGTCATCGCGCCACCCCGAGCACGAACCCGCAAACCTCACACTGGGTCATCGTGGTAAAAATCCTGCTTGCCGCCCGTCTTCGAAATCAGGCGCGTCTCGCCGATCACGATGTCATGCGACGCGGCTTTGAGCATGTCGTAAACGGTCAACGCGGCGACGCTGCACCCGGTCAACGCCTCCATCTCGACGCCGGTCTTGTGGTGCACGCGACAGCGGCAGTCGATGATGACCTCGCCGCCCCGGAGTTCGATGTCGACCGTGCAATTCTCCAACCCGAGGGGATGGCAGAAAGGAACCAGCTCATGCGTCCGCTTCGCGGCCATGACACCCGCGATGATCGCGGTCGCGAACACGGGCCCTTTTTTCGTCCTGATTTCGTCGCCGGAAACGAGCGCGGCCACGTCGGCGGGAAGCCTAATCCGCGTGCGCGCGTGCGCCGTTCGGTTGGTCGCCGTCTTGTCTCCCACGTCCACCATGGCAGGACGGTTTTGCGAATCGATGTGACTCAACTTGCCCAATATCATCCCCCGATGCGGTACGTCTCGACCTTGCGAAAGCAATGCGCTTCCGCGAACTCCGGCCGCTGCTGTTCGCGAATCAACAAGTATAGTGCATGCCGACCGCCGGTGTTTACAAACCGGAACAGACGGCGATCCGTGTGTTTGTTAAGCTGCGGCGCTCGGTCAGGAGGAAATAAGCCGTATGCACGTGACGTTCAGTGAAGCGGAACTCGAGTTCCAGCAAGAGGTTCGCGAATTTTTCCGCGACGAATACCCGGGGGACATCCGGGACAAGATCGACCAGGGCCAATCCCTGGCACCCGAAGACCAGATACGCTGGCAGAAAATCCTGCATGCGAAGGGCTGGGCCGGGATCAACTGGCCCGTCGAATACGGCGGCACGGGCTGGACGCCGGTGCAAAAGTACATCTACGCCCGCGAAGAGGGCCACGCCAATGCGCCGATCGTCGTTCCGTTCGGCCTGAACATGGTAGGCCCGGTCATCTACACCTACGGATCGGAGGAGCAGAAGAAACGCTTCCTGCCCGACATCCTCGCCAGTAACGTCTGGTGGTGCCAGGGCTACTCCGAACCGGGCGCGGGTTCCGACCTAGCCTCACTCAAGACGCGCGCGGAGTTCGCGGGCGATCACTACGTCGTCAACGGCACCAAGACCTGGACCACACTGGGTCAGCATGCCGATTGGATATTCTGCCTCGTGCGCACGAGCACCGACGTCGCGCGCCGCCAGGAAGGCATCAGCTTCCTGCTCATCGACATGCAATCGCCGGGCGTCTCCGTTAAGCCGATCATCCTCATAGACGGCACGCACGAGGTGAACGAGATTCACTTCGACAACGTGAAGGTCCCTGTGGCAAACCTCGTCGGCGAAGAAGGCAAGGGGTGGACGTACGGCAAGGTGCTGCTGCAACACGAACGCACGAACTCAGCCAACACGTTTCGCTCGCAATACCGGATCAACCGCCTGCGCGAACAGGCGGCCCAGTCGGTGCGGGGTGCGCGGCCGTTGGCAGAAGACAGCAACTTCATGCGTCGCGTGGCGGCCGTCGAGGTCGATCTCAAGGCACTCGAGTACGTCGAATTGCGCACGCTGGCCGCCGTGGCGTCGGGCAAGGCCCCTGGGCCCGAGTCGTCGTTCCTGAAGATGCTCGGCACCGAGATCCAGCAGTCGATCGACACGCTGTGCATGGACGCGGCCGGCTACTATGCGTTGCCCTACCGGCCCGATCCGTCCGTCGGCGAAGGCAGTGAAACGCAGACGGCGTTGCGCTATTTCAATTATCGCAAGGCGACGATCTATGCCGGATCGAACGAGATCCAGAAGAACATCATCGCGAAACACGTACTCGGACTGTAGGCAGGCCCATGGACTTTTCTCCGAATGAAGTGCAGTCGATGCTGGCCGACAGCGTCGACAAGTTCATCGACAACGAATACGACTTCGAAACGCGCCAGGCGTATGCGGCCAGCGACGCGGGCTTCAGCGCGAAGGCCTGGGCCACGATGGCCGAACTCGGCTGGGCCGCCATCCCGTTCAGCGAAGACGACGGCGGACTCGACGGCGGCCCCGTGGACATTATGGTGTTCATGCAGCATTTAGCGCGCGGTCTCGTCGTCGAGCCGTATCTCGCGAATGTGCTGCTCGCCGGCGGAATCCTGCGGCGCACAGCGAGCGACGCCCAGAAAGCCCAATGGCTGCATCCACTGATCGGCGGCGAACTGCACGCAACCCTGGCCTACGGCGAGCCGCAGGCGCGCTTCGATCTCGCGGATATCGAGACGACCGCGACGCGCGACGGCGACGGCTGGATCGTCGGGGGGCGCAAGGGCGTGGTTCCAAACGGGGGCGCCGCCGACCTCATCATCGTGCCGGCTCGCACCTCGGGTCAGGGTAACGATGCGGCAGGGATCACTTTGTTCGCCGTACCGGCGGACAGCGACGGCGTATCGCGTAATGCCTACGCCACGATCGACGGCCTGCGCGCAGCCGAAATCGTGCTCGACAAGGTTCGCCTGACGTCCGACGCTGTGCTCGGCGACGTCGACGACGGGTTCGGCGCGCTCGATGCGACGATCGACGAGGCGACCCTCGCCGTCTGTGCGGAGGCCGTCGGCATCATGCAGATCCTCAAGGACAAGACCGTCGAGTACTCGAAGGACCGGGTGCAGTTTGGCGTGCCCATTGGGTCGTTCCAGGCGCTGCAGCACCGCATGGTCGACATGCTCATGGCCTGCGAGAAAGCGCGGTCGCTGCTCACCTGGGCCGTCTTGACCTGGACGGAAGGCGGGCCTGAAGCGCAGCGCGCCGTC
>JBFJQO010000229.1:0-4250 GCA_041616535.1 Woeseiaceae bacterium
GAGCAGCGTTCTTGCGATAGACTCGGTCTTCGGTCCCGAAATGCGCACGATACCGACGCCCCCCTTGCCCGGCGGCGTGGCGGCCGCGACGATCGTGTCGAAAGAGTTCGGCATAGGCAACAATGAGACCACAGGATTGCGATCAATGCAGAGCAAGAATATCCGCTTCGCGAACGCCGACGGCGCCATGCTGGCCGGCATCGTCGATCTGCCCGACGGCGCACCGGTCGCCATCGCCCTCTTCGCACACTGTTTCACGTGCTCGAAAAACCTCAAGGCCGCGACGCACATCAGCCGCTCACTGACGAATGCAGGGATCGCCGTGCTGCGCTTCGACTTCACGGGGCTCGGGCAGAGCGAAGGCGAGTTCGCGGACACCGACTTTTCGGGCAACGTCGAAGACCTGCTGTCCGCGGTCGCCTGGCTCGAGAAGGAATACCGGGCGCCCGACATCCTGCTCGGCCACTCGCTCGGCGGAACGGCCGTCCTGCAGGCCGCGCCGCGGATTCCGTCCGCCGTTGCCGTCGCGACGATCGGCTCGCCCGCCGACCCGGTGCACGTGACTCACTTGTTCGGCGAACACCTCGACGAGCTGCACGCGCGCGGCGCCGCGGAGGTCGACATCGGCGGCCGGCCATTCCGGGTCAGGCGGGAATTCGTCGACGACCTCGAGGCCCACGATCTGCCTGCCGCGATCGCCGGGCTGAGCAAGGCGCTGCTCGTCATGCATGCGCCGCTCGATGCGACCGTGGAGATCGACAATGCATCACAGCTGTTTCTTGCCGCGAAACACCCGAAGAGCTTCGTGAGTCTCGACGATGCCGATCACCTGCTGAGCAACGAGCCCGATGCGAAGTACGCCGGCCGCGTACTCGCGGCCTGGGCCAGCCGCTATCTGCCGGGCACGGCGGCACAAGACACCTTGCGCGCCGCGGACGGCGAGGTCGTTGCTCGCACCGGCAACGCGGGGTTCTCGACCCGGGTGCGCGCCGGGCGGCACGCGCTCCTGGCCGACGAGCCGCGCGCCGTCGGCGGCGCGGACCTCGGGCCGACGCCTTACGACCTGCTCGCGGCGGCCCTGGCCGCGTGCACGAGCATGACGCTCGGCATGTACGCCCGCCATAAGAAGCTCGATTTCGAAGCGGCCACGGTGCGTATCACGCACGATCGCGTCCACGCCAAGGACTGCGAAGACTGTGAGCAACGCGAGGGGCAGATCCACGAGTTCCGGCGCGAGATCGCGCTGGAGGGACGGCTGACTGACGCACAGCGCGCCCGCATGCTGGAGATTGCCGATCGCTGTCCCGTCCACCGCACGCTGCACAACGAGATACGGGTGCGGAGCCGGCTGTCGGACTAGATCAGGCGGACTTTTTGCCGCCCTTCTGCGCCTTGGCTTCCGCCTCGACGACGCGGTTGATCTTCCACTGCTGCGCGATCGAGAGCACCGTGTTCGTGACCCAGTACAGGACGAGCCCGGACGGGAAAAACGCGAAGAACACCGTGAACATGATCGGCATGACCTGCATGACCTTGGCCTGGACCGGGTCGGTCGGCGCCGGGTTGAGCTTTTGCTGGAACAGCATCGCGGCGCCCATGATCAACGGCAGGATGAAATACGGGTCGCGCGTACTGAGGTCGGTGATCCAGAGCGCGAACGGGGCCTGGCGCATCTCCACGCTCTCGAGCAGCACCCAGTAGAACGCGAGGAAGAACGGCATCTGGATCAGGATCGGCAGGCAGCCCGCTGCCGGGTTCACCTTTTCGCGCTTGTAGAGGTCCATCATGGCCTGGCTCAGTGCCTGGCGGTCGTCCTTGTAGCGATCCTGCAGCGCCTTCATGCGCGGCTGCAGGTTGCGCATTTTGGCCATCGAGCGACCCGAGGATTCGGTCAGCTTGTAGAACGCGAGCTTGATCAGGAAGGTCACGACAATGATCGCGACGCCCCAGTTCGCGACCCAGCCGTGGACCAGGCTCAGGAGCCAGAACAGCGGCTGCGACAGGATCGTCAGCCAGCCGTAGTCGACCGTCAGCTTGAGGCTGTCGTCGATTTTCTCGAGCTGGCTTTGCAGTTTCGGTCCGACGAACAGCGTCGTCGCGAATGTCTCGCTGCCGCCCGGCTCGACCGTGACGAGGCTCCGGCGGATGGCGCTGCTCGTCGCGACGTTGCCGTTGACGGCGACCGAGTACTTGTAGTCGACGCCCGCCGCCGGCACGGCCGCTCGGACGAAGTGATGCTGGATCGAACCGATCCAGCCGCGCTGGCTGTTGTATTCGTACGGCCCGTCGTCGAGAAGATCGTCGCGATCGAGTTTCTCCGACTTGTCGCCGTTGTAGATGATCGGCCCCTTGAACGAGTACGACTCGACGTTGAACATCGAGCGCTCGATTTCGCCCGAGTGCCGCTTGATGCGCACGTATTCCGCCCCACGCCAGCTCTCGCCCGAGTTGTTGCGAACGATCTGCTCGAGCTCGATACGGTAGCTGCCGCGCGTGAAGCGGAAGCGCTTCTCGATCGTGACGCCGCCGGGCCCGGTCCAGGTCAGCGGCACGACGACCTCGTCCGCATCACCGAGTTCGTAGTTCGTCCCGGCCGCTGCAAACGTCGCGAGATGCGTTGCCTCGGCTCCGCCCCCAGTGGCGCGGACGCCGGACTCGATCAGCGCGAATGCCGGGCCGCTCGTGTCGAGCAGCCGGACAAGGTCGTCGGGACGATCCTTGGCCACCGGGTAGCGGGTCAGCGTCGCGCCCTGCAGCGTGCCGCCCGCCGCGCTGATGACCACCTCGAACACATCCGTGCGCACCTGCACCGCTGGCGCCGTGGATGCGACGGCCGCGTCGCTCGTCGCCTCCGCGGGCGCGGTGCCCTCGCCGGCGTCGGGATCGCCGATGGCCGGCAGGTCCTGATCGTCGGGCTCGACCTCGGGCGCGGCGCTGATCTCGGCAGGCGTGTCGGCAGCGGGCGGCGGCGGCTTCGGGCCGAAGTCCTGCTGCCAGGTCTGCCACGTCATCCAGCCCATGAGCAGGAAGAAGGCCCAGATCAGGAGGCGTTGATTGTCCATGTGTTCGCGATCCTCGCTATCTCGCCTTGCTGCAGCGATGCCAGTGCCGCTCGAGGCTGTCGAACAGCTGGCGGTTTCCCGCCGTCGTCGCGGCCGGCCGATTGATCACGACGACGTCGAGGCCCGTCAATTGCGTGTGCTGCTGGCGAAATGACTCTCTGACTATTCTCTTTATTCTGTTCCGTGCCGTGGCGCGGCGGCAGTATTTCTTCGATATCGCCAGACCGAGCCTCGCGATGCCCTTGTCGTTACGTCGGCACAATACCGTAAACAGGTTGTCCCCGCTGCGAGTCGCGCTGTCGAACACGCGGCCGAAGGCCGCCGCATTCAGGAGCCGGTTGTCTCTGCCGAACCGGTTGCCTGGCGTGCCCGTCAATCGTGGATTGTTACCCGTCGCTGCGGCCGACGTGAATGAGCTTACGGCGTCAACCGGGCGCGGCCTTTCGCACGGCGGCGCTTGAGGATGAGGCGCCCGGCTTTGGTCGCCATGCGGGCACGAAAACCGTGCGTGCGGGCGCGCTTGGTTTTGCTGGGCTGATATGTGCGTTTCATGGCCTTAATCCGACCGGTATCCGAGAAGGGCGGCAAGGGTACGCAGAAGGTCCGGGACTGTCAATAGACTGATGTAAACACTGGATTTTCGGCTGCCCTCGCCGTTTCGGAAAGCCGATCTGGCGGCTTCCGGGGATACGGTATAGACTGCCTCGTCTTTCATCCAGTCACGTTGCCCGGCGCCCGCGGCGCCGCCCCGGGGAAGCTCTTGTTTGCTGAATCGACGCTTTGGAACCAGTGCATTCGCGTCCTGCAGGCGGAGTTGCCCGAGCAGCAGTTCAATACCTGGATCCGGCCGCTCCAGGCCGTCGACGATGGCAACGTCCTCAGGTTGCTCGCACCAAACCGCTTTGTGGTCGACTGGTTGCAGCAGCATTACCTAGAACGCATCCTGCAGGTCGTCGACGACAACAATACCGATACCGAGGTCGTTGTCGAGGTCGGCTCCCGAGGACCGCAAGCCACGGCCGCGAGCCCGGCCCGGCCGGACCGCGGCGGCTCGATACGCGCACGCAGCCAGGCCCCGGTGGTGTCGCGGCTCAACCCGCAATTCACGTTCGCGAACTTCGTCGAGGGTAAGAGCAACCAACTGGCGCGGGCAGCCGCCACGCAGGTCGGGGAGAACCCGGGTAAATC
>JBFJQO010000230.1:0-4173 GCA_041616535.1 Woeseiaceae bacterium
GAGCGTCATGGAGGCCCTGCTGATCGTCGCCCTGGCCTACGCGCTGAACGCCGTCACGGACGAGCTGCAGGCTGCCCAGTACATCATCGCGCAGTTCGCCGACAGCCTCGCACCGAACACCGTCGTCGCGCTGACGTTCGCACTGACGGCGGGCATCTCGTTTGCGACCGGCACGTCCTGGGGCGCCTACGCACTGATGATGCCCGTCGCCCTGCCGGTCGCGTTCGAGTTCTCCGGCGGCGAACTGACGCCGCTCGTCTACCAGACCGTGGCCGCCGTCGCCGGTGGCGGCATCTTCGGCGACCACGCCTCGCCGGTGTCGGACACGTCGGTGCTGGCATCCGTGGGGGCCGGCAGCGACCATATCGACCATGTCGTCACCCAGCTCCCGTACGCGCTGTTCATCGCCGTGCTCACCTTGCTCGCCTACCTGCTGCTGTAACGGATTGGGGACAGTGACCGACTACGACTTCGATCGCGTCATCGAGCGCCGCGGCAGCGGCTCCTTCAAGTGGGATGCCACGGGCCGCCTGTTCGGCCGCGACGACCTGCTGCCGTTCTGGGTCGCCGACATGGACTTCGCGACGCCCGGGCCGATCCTTCGGGCCGTTCGGCAGCGCCTCGAGCACCCGGTATTCGGCTACGAGGAGCGGCCGCCGGCCTACGCGGCGGCCGTCGTCGACTGGCTGCACCGCCGCCACGGCTGGGACGTGCCGCGCGACTGGCTCGTGTTCTGCCCGCCGAGTTCGATCGTCGCGATCTACGGCCTGATCCAGGTGCTGACGGAGCCGGGGAACGGTATCGTCGTGCCGACGCCGACCTACGGCCCGCTCATCGACCTCGTCGAGCAGACCGGGCGCCGCCTGCTGCGCAACCCGCTGGTCGATGACGACGCGCGCCTTTCCCTGGACGTCGAGGGCATGGCGTCGCTTGTCGACGACGACACGCGCCTCGTACTCCTGTGCAGCCCGCACAACCCGACCGGCCGGGTGTTCTCGGCCGGGGAACTGCGCGCGCTGGCAGACCTCGCCGGGGAGCGCGGGCTCATCGTCGTGTCCGACGAGGTGCACGCGGATCTCGTCCGGCCCGGCGGGCGGCACCTGCCGTTCGGCAGCCTCGGCCAGTCGCGCGGCGTGACCGTGATCTCGCCCAACAAGGCGTTCAACACGGCCGGCCTGCCGCAGGCGACGCTGGTCATACCGGATGCGGATATTCGTGACGGGTTCCGGCGCTTCCTGGACACGACCCAGCTCAACCACGACAGCACCTTCGGCGGCGTCGCGATGATCGCGGCCTACAACGAGTGCGAAGACTGGCTGGAAGCGGTGGTCGCCTATATCGACGGTAACCACCGCCTCGTCGAGACATTCGTAGAGGAGCAGCTGCCCGGCGTCAGCGTACATCCCGCCGAGGCGACCTACCTCGCGTGGCTCGATTGCCGCGCGCTCGGCCTCGCGGAAGCGGAGGTGATGCGGCGCCTCGTAGAGGAGGGCGGTGTCGCGCTGTACGCCGGCAGCGGGTTCGGCCGGGAAGGGACGGGGTTCTTGCGTATGAATGTCGCCTGCGCGCGCCGTACGCTGGAGCACGGCCTCGCCGGCATCCGTCGGGCGCTGGGCTGAGGACGCGGGCGGCGGTAAGAGCGCCAAGCTGAACACCCCGCCACGGTGGCGAGGTCTTCATGGGGGAGCGCGCAGGCGCCCCCCTGTCACGGATCGGGAGATCGATTACTCGGGATCGACCCAGGTATTGATCGACATCGTCTCGGTCAGACCGTCCGCCCACAGGTAGCCATCGGCCCAGAGGTAGCCATCGGCCCACAGGTAGCCGTCGGACCAGAGATATCCATCGCTCCACAGGTACCCGTTGACGCCTAGGGTGCCATCGGTCCACAGGTAGCCGTCGGCCCACAGGTAGCCGTCGGCCCAGAGGTAGCCGTCGGCCCAGAGGTAACCCTCTGTGCCAACGCCGCCGTCCGCCCAGAGGTAGCCATCGAGGCCCATCAGATAGTAATCGCCGTTCGCGTCCTGGTTGGCGCGGCCGCCGAAGTGCATCGTGCCATCGAGATCGGCCTTGATGTCGAGGCCACGGTTGGCGCATCCGTAATTCCAGTTGTAGGCCGCGTCGAAGGCATTCACCACGCCTGCGCCCTGCTGGAAAATGCTGTAGGCGAGTTCGCCGTTCGCGTCGACGGCTGGCCTGGCCGACGACAGGATCTTGCACTTGACCATGTCCGGAGTGAGTCCCGGCTCCATCTGCAGGACCAGCGCCGCGATGCCGCTGACGATAGCCGTCGCCTGCGACGTGCCCGACATCTCATAGAAGTTTGCGCCGAGATAAAAGCCCGGGTAGTCGAGGGCAATCTGGTCGGTCGACTCCATCGAGCCGATGACATGGCCCCCGGGCGCGACAACTTCGGGCTTCACGAAGCCTTCGTAAGTCGGGCCAACCGCCGAGAAGGTGGCGAGGCGATCGTCCGTGCCGTCCGCCGGTGTGAAACTGTCCGTCATCGCGCCGACCGTGATGACGTAGGGGACGTTGCCGGGCACGCCGATCGACTGTGCGCCGGGGCCGGTGTTGCCGGCTGAGGCGACGACGACGATACCGGCATCCCAGGCGGCCATCACCGCCTGGTTAAGCGGATCGTCCCAATAGTGCGAGCGCGGCGGCGCACTCAGCGACAGGTTGATGATGTCGATACCGTGAATGTTCCGCTTGGCGACGATCCAGTCGATACCGCGAATCACGTCCGCATAGGTGCCGCGGCCCTGGGAATCGAACACCTTGACGGCGACCAGACGTGCCGCCGGCGCAATGCCGTTGTACTTGCCGACGTCGGACAGTTTGCCGCTCGATGCGACCCCGGCGACATGCGAGCCGTGTCCGTTGTCGTCGATATCGAATTCGGAAAATTTTGTCGCGCTCTTGCCCTTGCCGCCCTCGACATACTCGTAATCGGTCGTTGCATCGTATACGGCCGTCACGCGGTCGAATCCATAGCGGTCCTGCGTAATGCCCGGACCCGAATAAATACCGCTGTCGACGATGGCTATCGTCACACCCCAGCCGTCGATGCCCTGGTCGTGCAGCAGATCCGCGTCGACGAGCCCCGGAAACTCGGTGTACCCGCTGCCGGCCATGCCGGAATCTTCTTCGGTGCTTCCACTATCGTTATTAGGTTTACCGGCCGTTTCAACGCCGGTATTGCCATAGATGCGACGCACGCCGGGATCGTTCCTGATTGTCTCGAGCTGCGCTGGCGTCAGATTGGCCGTGACCGCGCGGATGACACCGAGTTCATGGGTGATTTCCCCATCTACGGCCAGCACAGCGCTCGTCACGGTCTCCAGCGAACGGCCCTGCACGATGTAGGACAGGCTCGGAGTCGCTGCGGCAGACGGCGCGACGGCGACCTCGGTCGCAAACAGATGACTCAGCAACGCAACGAGGCCGATCAACACGGTACTGATGATAGGTGAAGGTTTGATAATGGCGGCCCCGTAATAGCGTGTCTGGCTGGTTTCCTGATGGTGAGCTTATTTAAGCAAATACAGGGAGATGGCGGATGTGCCTGGAAGACACCGGTATCACGACGGAATGTGAACCGCGTCACGTAATGCCTGTGTCAAATCGCATCGCCCGCTGACAGCGGCGGCGATCCTCACCCCTAAAGGGGCGCGCTGCGCGCGTCCAAAACGCTGGCGCGTTTTGTCGAACCCGGGTGGGTTCGTCCACACACCCTCTGGCAAGCATCAAAAGGGGGCGCGAGGCCCCCTTTGTGAAATCCCAACAGATGCGTGACACATTCAGCTCTTCCCTCGAGGCCAACCGGAGAGGAGAGCAGCATGACAAAGGCAGAACAAGCGAGGATCGTGGCCTGGAGGCTCAGAATCCTGCGGCACGCGGAGGGAGAGCCGCGTCAGGTCGCGCGGACCTGTCGCTATTTCGGTATCTCACGCACGGCGTTCTACCGCTGGAAACGGCGGCTGGACGAGTACGGAGAGGCCGGCCTGGCCGACCGACCGCGCACACCTCACCGATCGCCGCGGGCGACATCTCCCGCGGTCGTGCGCAAGATTGTCTACCTACGTCAGAACTATCACTTCGGGGCAGGCCGAATCGCCGCCTACCTGCAGCGGTTTCACCAGGTAGAGGTCGCTCGCTCGACCGTGCACC
>JBFJQO010000231.1:0-4170 GCA_041616535.1 Woeseiaceae bacterium
AAGTGATCCATGTGCTGGGCGACCGCCGGCCCGAATTCGAGGGCGGCGGTCATTTCGTTGCCGACAACGCGACGCTGATCGGCACGGTCCGGCTGAAGGACCGCGCAAGCGTCTGGTACAACTGCGTCCTGCGCGGCGACAACGACTGGATTACTGTCGGCGAGCGCAGCAACATCCAGGACGCATCCGTGCTGCACACCGACCCCGGCCTGGAACTCGACGTCGGTAGCGGCGTGACGGTCGGGCACAGGGCGACGTTGCACGGCTGCACGATCGGCGACGACTCGCTGGTCGGCATCGGCAGCACGATCCTTAACGGGGCAAAAATCGGTCGCAATTCGATCGTCGGCGCCCATGCGCTCGTGACCGAAAACAAGGAATTTCCCGATGGCGTCATGCTGCTCGGCGCGCCCGCGAAGATCGCGCGCGCACTGACCGACGACGAGATCGCCGCTATCCGCTACTCGGCGGACCTTTACGTCGAGAACGCGGCGCGCTACCTCTCAGACCTGGTCTCGCGGGTCTGAGCGCGGCCTGACCCTGTTCGGGTCGATGACCCGGATCAGGCCTTCCTGCGACGTCGACGCGACCAGCCTGCCGTCCCGGGCAAAAAACCGGCCGCGCGCATAGCCGCGTGCACCGAATGCGTTCGGACTCTCCATCGAATACAGCAACCACTCGTCCATGCGGAACTCGCGGTGAAACCAGAGCGCGTGATCGAGGCTCGCGAGGAAGACGCTGCCTCGCGTGAAGGACAGCGCATGCGGCAGGGTTGCCGTCGCCAGTAACTCGAAGTCGGACACGTAGGCCAGCAGGTTCTGGTGCAGCGCCGTGCCGTCGGGGACCGTGTCGACGGTGCGAATCCAGACGTGCTTGAAGGGCTTGCGCTTCTCCGGGTTGTCGAGCGGCGTCTGTTCGACGGGCCGGAATTCGAACGGCCGCTGGTCCGTCATGAAGCGCCGCAATTTGACCGGAATCGTGTCGAGCACGTCGACGGCCAGGTGCGTCAGGTCCTTGAGCCCATCCGGCGGCGGCACCTCCGGCATCGGATCGTGGTGGTCAAGCCCGTCTTCGGGTGTCTGGAACGACGCGGCCAGATTCAGGATTGGCCGGCCGTGCTGGATCGCGACGACGCGTCGATTCGTGAAGCTGCCGCCGTCCCGCGCACGATCGACCTCGTAGACGATCGGCGCCGCCATGTCACCGCGGCGCAGGAAATAGGCGTGGAGCGAGTGGGCCACGCGGCCTTCGACCGTGTGCTGCGCCGCGGACAGCGCTTGCCCGAGCACCTGTCCGCCGAAGACCTGCGGGCTGCCGATGTCGCGGCTCGCCCCGCGGAAGATGTTGTCTTCGATGTGCTCGAGACCGAGCAGCGCAATCAGGTCGGAAAGAACCGGGTGCATGTGCGCTAGAAGGCTGCTAGGCGACGCGGCCGCCGTCGACTGCGATGCCCGCACCACTCACGAACACGGCGTCGCCGCTGGCCAGGAACAGGGCCACCTTGGCGACGTCCACGGGCTCGCCGAGGCGTTGCGCGGCCGATGCCTGGATGCAGAAGTCGCGCAGGCCCGCGTTCTTGCGAAACGTGTCCCGGCTCTCGGGCGTCATAATGCCGCCCGGCTGAATATAGTTCGCGGTGATGCCGAACTCGCCGGTCTCGGCAGCGAGCGCGCGCGTCAGGTTGCCGAGATCCTGTTCGGCGCGCGCCGCCGCGTCCGTGCCCTCGGCCGCGAAGAAGCTGCGTAGAAAGCCGATGTTGATGATGCGGCCGGCGGGGCTCTTCTTGAGGTGCGGCAGCGCCGCACGGCATGCGGCCGCGATCAGGTTGGCACGCGTTTGCAGCACGTCTTCGAGGGCGGCGCCGGAGTCTGCGAGCGGTTTTTTCTGCCGCAACAGGAAGTCGTTGACGAGGATGTCGAGACCGTCCAGGCGGGCGACCGTGTCATCGACGAGCTTCGCGAGGCCGGCCGGGTCGGTCAGGTTGGCGACGACGCCCGTGATGCCCTTCACCGGCCGGAAGTGCTGCTCGACCCCGCTGTTGGCCGTGTCGGCCGCGACGACGGTCGCGCCGTGCTTGACCAGCGTTCGTGCGATTGCCTCACCGATGCCGTCGGCGGCATTCAGTACCAGCGCGTTAAGCCCGTAAAGGCGCAGGGGCTCACCCATGAAAAATCCTTTTGCAAGCGTCGCTACTCGGGAAGCGCATAGTCCGCGAATCTCTGGCGCAATTCAATCTTCTTCACTTTCCCCGTCGCCGTGTGGGGCAGTTCGTCGACGAAGACGACGTCGTTCGGCAACCACCAGTCGGCAACCTTGCCCTTGAAGTAGGCCAGCAATTCGTCCTTGTCGACATCCTCGCCCTCGGCCTTCACGGCGATGAGCAATGGGCGCTCGGTCCACTTCGGGTGGGCGACGCCGATCACGGCCGCCTCGGCGATGGCGGCATGGCCCATCGCCGTGTTTTCGAGCTCGATCGAACTGATCCACTCGCCACCCGACTTGATCACGTCCTTGGTGCGATCCGTGATCGCCATGTAACCCTGCGGATCGATCGTCGCGACGTCGCCAGTGTCGAACCAGCCGTCGTCGGTATGCGTGCCGGCGCTGCCCGCGAGCTTGTAATAGTCGCTGCAGACCCAGGGGCCGCGCACCTGGAGCGCACCGTACGCCACGCCGTCCCAGGGCAATTCGTTGCCTGCGTCATCCACGATGCGCAGCTCGCAGCCGAAGATGCCCCGCCCGGCCTTCGTGGCGAGGTCGATCTGCTCGTCCTCCGACAGCGATTCCGTGCCAGCTTTCGGCGTGTTGCAGGTGCCGAGCGGGCTCATCTCGGTCATGCCCCAGCCCTGGATCGCCTGCACATCGTGCGCATTGCGGAACTGTTCGATCATGGCGCGCGGCACGGCCGCGCCGCCGATCAGCGTTCGGTCGAGCGAGTCGAGCCGCTTGCCGGCCTGTTCGCAGTACTGCAGCAGGCTGAGCCAGACCGTCGGCACGCCGAGCGCGAGATTCACGTTCTCGGACTCGATCAGCGCGTATAGCGCCTCGCCGTCACCCATCTTCGGCCCGGGGAACACGAGCTTCGCGCCGGTCATCAGCGCCGAGTACGGCACGCCCCAGGCGTTGACATGGAACAGCGGCACGACCGGCAGCAGCGTGTCGCGGCTCGACAGGTTCATGACGTCGGGTGCGACGCCGGCGTAGGCGTGCAGGACCGTCGACCGATGGTCGTAGAGCACCCCCTTGGGGTCGCCCGTGGTGCCCGACGTATAACAGAGTGCCGACGCCGTGCGCTCGTCGAGTTGCGGCCAGGCATAGTCGTCCGACTCGGCCGCGAGAAGCGATTCATAACAGACCGCATTGGGCAACGACGTCTCGGGCATATGCGCCTCGTCGGTCATGACCACGAAGCCCTCGACGTTGCCGATCTGCGGCAGCAGCTTCTCGAGCAGCGGCACGAACATCAGGTCCGTGAAGACCCAGCGATCCTCTGCGTGGTTGATGACGAAGACGAGTTGCTCGGCGAACAATCTCGGATTGATCGTGTGGCAGACGAAGCCGGCACCGCTGACGGCGTAGTACAGCTCGAGATGGCGATAGTCGTTCCAGGCGATCGTCGCGACGCGGTCACCGCGCTGCAGGCCGAGCCGCTCGAGCGCATTCGCGAGTTGCCGCGAGCGCACGATCGCCTCGCGAACCGTGTAGCGGTGCCCCGGATTGTCCATCGTGACCGACACGATTTCGCGGTCGCCGTGAAATTTTTCGGCGTGTTTCGCGATCGACGAGATCAGCAGGGGGGTATTCATCATGAGTCCGAGCATGGGGCGCTCCTTTTCAACCATCCGGTCGGGGATAACCGTGTGTTTTTCATAAGCTTATAGGACAATTCCACAGCCGAAAACCATGTTATGCTTGGCGCGACACAACCTCATTGTCCCAGAAGGGGGAGACATGAAACCGATTGGTAGCAGCATACTGAATCTCGGTCGCGCTGTGGCGATTTCGCTCGCCGGCGCGACCCTGGCGATGCCGGCCATGGCCCAGAAAGCCGATCCTCTGCTCGAGGAAATCGTCGTCGTCGCGCAGAAACGCGAACAGAACATCATGGACGTGCCGGTCGCCATCACGGCGGTGACGGGCGCGCAGATCGAAGCATCCGGCATCAAGGAC
>JBFJQO010000232.1:0-4147 GCA_041616535.1 Woeseiaceae bacterium
CAAGTACGCGATAGCAGGTTCCTACTGGCCGCCGCAGTACGTGATCATGGACGGCGACACCCTCGAGCCGCTGAAGATCGTCTCGACGCGCGGCATGACCGTCGATACGCAGGAATACCATCCTGAACCGCGCGTCGCCGCCATCGTTGCTTCACACGAGCATCCCGACTTCATCGTCAACGTGAAGGAAACGGGCCACATCCTGCTCGTCGATTACAGCGATATCGAAAACATCGCCGTAACCGACATCGGCGCGGCCAGGTTCCTGCACGACGGTGGCTGGGACCGCACGAAGCGTTACTTCCTGACGGCCGCGAACCAGTCGGACAAGATCGCCGTAGTCGATTCCAGGGAGCGCAAGCTCGTCGCCCTCGCCGACGTCACGAAGACACCGCACCCGGGCCGTGGCGCGAATCTGGATGACCCCGAACACGGACCGGTCTGGGTGACGTCGGCGCTCGGTAACGCCAACGTGACGTTTCTCGGCACGGACCCGAAAGGCAATCCGGGCAAGGCGTGGAAGACGGTTCGCATCCTCGACGGCATGGGCGGCGGGTCGCTGTTCGTAAAGTCGCACCCGAAGTCCACGAACCTCTGGGTCGACGCACCCTTGAACCCGGATGAGTCGATCAGCCAGTCTGTGGCCGTATTCGACGTCAACGACCTCGAGGCAGGCTTTGTCAAGCTGCCGATCGCAGCCTGGGCGGAACTGGGCGAAGGGCCGAAGCGTGTCGTCCAGGGCGAGTACAACAAGGCCGGCGACGAGATCTGGTTCTCGGTCTGGAGTGGCAAGGAGCAGGAAAGCGCCATCGTGGTTGTCGACGATAAGACGCGGGAGCTCAAAGCGGTCATCAAGGACCCGAACCTGATCACACCGACGGGCAAGTTCAACGTCTACAACACGCTCAACGACATTTACTGACGGAGGGGTTGCGCATATCGGGGCCCGGCGCAAGCCGGGCCCTTTTTCTGTGGGAGGCGGCTTGCCGGCGACCCGGGGATCTCAGCCGAGCTTGTCGTGCAGCTTTGCGTCGTGTGTTCGGAAGTGGTCGGAAAACCACGTGTCGAGGCGCTGCGACAGGGCGGCCTTATCGTAACGGCCCTCGTCGTCGACGCTGTCAATGACATCCAGCAGGCTGTCCAGCAACGACTCGTGGTCCTGCTTGTGCACGGCGTAAGCATCGTAGTGAGCGTCGCGCATGATTTTCTCTTCGAGAGCGAAGTGCGCCGATATCCGGGCGAAGATCTCGCCGAGCGCGCGCACGACCGTCGCGTGCGTTGCATCGTTCTGCATCGCGCTGTCGAGATCGTTGATGAGTTCGATCATCTCGCGATGCTCGTGGTCGACTGCGTCGACACCGACGCGGAATTCGTCTCTCCAGGCAATCAGGCTCATCGGTATGCAAAGCCTCCTGTCTCTGCGCGGAACGTTACCGTGAAGTAGCGCCCCGCGACCACGTCGACGGTCTTGGAGTATTCGTAGTCCCAGCCCTGCGTTCGCGCCGTATCCCTCAAGCGTGCCGTGATCGTATGCCGGCCGGGCTCGACAGCGATCCGCTCATACACGGAGGCGGGCCCGTCGTTCCAGAGGCCGGACGGCGCCGCAACCCGATGCAGGACGCGGGCGCCGTCGACCTCGAGTTCGACCGTGAGCGGCAGGCGTTCGCGCTCGCATTCGTTCAGCGGCTCGCCGCGCAGGGCCCGCTCGTTGATCTGCTGCGGCGTCAGCTTGACGCACTCGGTGACGCGATCGGCGGCGTGACTGAAGGAGAGCTTGAGCGTCGCGAGCCCGGGGTCCGAGTAGCGGTAGGGCGGTGCTATCGAAAAGTAGCCGACGAAGACGGCAAACACGACGTACAATCCGACCTGCGCGAGCCTATTCATCGTCGAGCTCCGCAAGTGTTGCGCGGAATTCCGCGAGCGCCCGGCGCCGGCGCCGGGAGCCGCGCGGCAGCCAGCTGAGCAGCAGGCGGCGTGCATTCACGCGCCGGCGCAGGTAAGGGTCACGCCTGCGCGCCATGCGTTCATTCGTCCACTCGTTACCGAGCCGATGTTGACAATCGCCCTCGGTGCATCCCGCGATCATGACACCGTCGGCATGGCGGCGCGCCAGCGCAAAGTCGATGAATGACGGTGGCAGCATGCCGACGCAGGGCAGCCTGATGACGGACGCGCCAGTGTCGGCGAGCGCATCGGCATCGCTCGCGTCGCAGGCGAAAACGATGACCTTCGGGCCGGCTCCCCCGGCGGCCGGGGTCGCGACGAGTTCGTCGCGAAGCGCGGCGATACCGCGGTGCGGCAGATCGATGCCGGGCTGCAGCGGGCCGGCGCGACGAAACGGCGTGGACGTCGGGCAGGCCCCGGCGCAGATACCGCAGGACGTGCACTGGTTGGCGTTGACGACGGGCTCCGCATCGTAAGCCTGGCTGTCGCTGCGGGGCACCATCGTGATGGCGCCGAACGGGCAGTCATCGAAGCATCGCGTGCAGCCGTTGCAGTTCTCGAGATTCACTGCCGCCGCGGGGACGCGCTTTGCCGGAGGTGCCCACGGCAGTATCGCGAGCAGGAAGAAGCCGGCGGCCAGGTACAGCCAGAGCATTCCGCCCGGAATGACGTCGAGCAGCGGATACAGCACGAGGTAGAACCAGTCGAAGCCGAGCGTCGTCGGCACGGCGTCGAGATCGGCAGGAGCCTGGCTGACGGCCGGGAACACGAGCGACAGCACGAGGAGTGCGACCATCGTACCGATCGCGAGCTGGCGCGGTGGATTGACGCGGGCGTGGGAGTGCCGCTGGATGTGCACCCACATCAGGAGCAGCATGAACAGTGGCCCGAAGATGTGGATCAACACCATGAGCGTGAAGAAGCGCCCGCCGAGCGTCGTGCTGTTCAGGAAGTTGTTGGCGATCGGCTCACCGAACAACGGCAGCGTGTCGAGCCATTCGGTCGTCGCTACGGCAATGTACTGCGCGAGCTGGTCCCACACGAGCCAGTAGCCGCTGATGCCGCAGATATAAATGAAGGCGAGCAGCGGTACGCCGGTCAGCCAGGCGAAAAAGCGGCGGCCGCGCAGCCGGTCGAACGCAAATTCGCGGAAGATGTGCAGCACGACGACGATGACGAGGGCGTCCGATGCATAACGGTGCAGGCTGCGCATGATGCCGGCGGCATACCACTGGTCGTGCGTGATGTATTCGACCGATGCGTAGGCGTCGGTGATACCGGTATCGAAAAAGATATAGAGATAGACACCGCTTGCGGCGACGATCCAGTAGAAATACCAGCCGAGCGCGCCCAGCGACACAAACGGGTTGTTTCGCTGCCCGAAGGCAAACTCGAAAACGGCTTCGCAGCGTAAATACGCGCGCGCCATGGCACGTTTGATCGATTCCATGCGCTTGCTATCGGGCGTGCCGCCACTCCCTGATGATGAACACGGCGATCAGGCCTAGGCTCAGGACGCCGACGACGATTGCCGTGAAGATGGAATAGTCGAAGCGATACCGGTCGTTGTTCGGGTCGTAGACCGTGCAAAAGAGCTTGAACGTGCTGACCCAGTGGGCGATGAAGCCTGCGCTGCGCGGCGTGTTGAACACGAGTTCCTTCAGCGGCTCGACGAGCGCCGTCGTCTCGATATCGACGCCGTAGACCTGGCGGTAGATCTTGCCGTCGGCGTCGACGACCGTGGATTGGGCGAGGTGATCGAAGCCCTTGGCGCTCGGGTAGAAGAGAAACCCGAGATTTGCGCTGAGCGCATCGACGACGCCGGCCTCGGTCGCGAGGAAGTGCCAGTTCGGGAAGTCACCCATGCCGAGCCGCGATTCGAACTCGCGCATGCGCTCGGGCGTGTCTACGCGCCAGTCGAAACCGACCGTCACAACGTTGAAGGAATCCTCGCCGAGCGCCTCCTGCGCGACTTTGATGGTGTCACCCAGATTGCGCGTGATGGTGGGGCAGACATGGTGACAGCTCGTGTAGATCATACTGATGACGAGCGGCTTGCCGCGCAGCGTCGACAGGTCGAACGGCTGCCCGCGCGTGTCCCGCAGTGTGTATTCGTCCAGGACCTCGCCGATGGCGCCCTGGCTGACGGCGAGGGCGTCGTCCCGTTCGTACTTTTCGGTCTCCGTAGAAGCGTGGGGGGGCG
>JBFJQO010000233.1:0-4134 GCA_041616535.1 Woeseiaceae bacterium
CGCCATGAACGATGCCGATCTCTACGAACGCGCCTGTGCGCTCGTCGTCGTCTACGAAGGACTGCATACCTACGGCGGCATGGCTGGCCGGGACATGGAGGCGCTCGCGATCGGTATTGCCGAGAGCGTCAACGACGACCATATCCACGCACGTGTCGGGCAGGTCGAATACCTCGGCAACAAGATCCGCAAAGCAGGCATCCCGATTGTCCTTCCCATCGGCGGGCACGCCGTATTCCTCGACGCGAGGCGCATCCTGCCGGACATCCCGCAAGAGCACTTCCCCGCGCAGGCGCTGGCCGCCGAGCTGTATAGCGTCTCCGGCGTGCGCTCGATGGAGCGCGGCATCGTCTCGGCGGGCCGCGATGCGGCCACGGGTGAGAACCACAAGCCCAAGCTCGAACTCGTGCGCCTGACGATTCCTCGCAGGGTCTACACGCAGGCCCACATGGACGTGACGGCCGAAGCGGTCATGGACGTCGCCGAGCGCGCGGACCAGATAAACGGCCTGCGTTTCGTCTACGAGCCGAAGATGCTGCGGTTCTTCCAGGCCCGCTTCGAGCCGATCTGACGCTAGAATGTCGGTCGTATGAATCGACCGGCGCTCTTGTTACTGCTGTTCCTCGCGTCGCCGTTGTTCGCGGCCGACGAATCATGGGTCGTGCCGACCGAGAACTGCCGCGGTTTCTGGTTCGTCCCGGTCGCGCTGGACGAAGACAAGTACGGGCCGAAAGGCGTTCTCAACTTCGTGTACGACACGGGCGCGGAATCGACGATCGTCGATGCCAGCGCGCTCGAACGCATCACGGGCAAATCCTTCGATAAGGGCGACCGCGTGCGCCTGGTCGATGCGCAGGCCGGTCCGCTCACGTTCAACAAGCTCCCGGCGCGCGTCGACCACCTCGGGCATCTGTCCATGGCAATGGGCCGCCCCGTGGACGGCATCCTGGCGGTCGACGTCTTCAGGAAATTCCTGCTTACGCTGGACCCGCGCGACCGGACCATGACGCTGCGGCGCGGCAAGCTGCCGAGACCGGATCGCAAGACCGTATTCTCAGTGCGCGGCCCCGGCAAGCGGCCCTGGCTCAAGGTGTCGATCGCGGGAGACAACGAGCGACTGCTCGTCGACAGCGGTGCGGCCGGTGCCGGCATCTCGCTCAACGACATCGAGCGCTTCCTCTTGCAGGGCGAACCGCGCGTCTTCAGCAGTTCCGTGCGGCTGAGCCGTATCGAGAAGCGACCCGCAGGAAGGCTCGACGGCTCGGTGACGCTCGCCGGCGTCACGTTTGTCGAGCCGGTGATCGAAGAGGTACCGGGAACGCAGTTGCTCGGCGGCAAGTTCCTCGAGCACTTCGTCATGACGCTCGACCAGCGCAACCGGCGACTCTCGCTGGACAGAATCGGTGAGGAGTTGCGGCCGCCGCAACCGCAGTACGAACTCGGCATGGCTTACCGGCCCAACGACAGAGGTCTGCAGGTTCTCGAGGTTTACGACGACACGCCGGCCGCGGTTGCGGGCATCGCCTCGGGCGACCTGGTCGTCGCCATCGACGGCGCGCGACCCGATCGCCGCGGTTGCGCGACGTTGGCCGAGGAGGATCGCAACGTCGTCTTCTCGGTCGAGCGCGGCGGCACGCTTCTCGAAGCGACTCTTGTCATGCGACCCGTGATCCCCTGAGGTAAACGATGCGTATCGAAACCGAGCGCCTCATCCTGCGCGACATCGATCCCGAACGCGACTTCGAGGGCTGGGCCGAAGCCCAGGGCGACGAGGAAACCGTTCGCTATACGATTGGCAAACCCATGGACCGGGCCGGCGCCTGGCGCAGCATGGCATCCGTCATCGGCCACTGGAGCATCCGCGGCTACGGCTTCTTTTCGGTGGAAAACAGGGAAACCGGGGAGTGGGTCGGCCGCGTCGGTCCGTGGTTTCCACTGGGCTGGCCGGCACCCGAGATCGGCTGGACCATCCTGCGCCGGCACTGGGGCAAGGGCTACGCGACCGAGGCGGCTCGTGCCTCGCTCGACTATGCCTTCCACACGCTCGGCTGGGACAGCGCCATTCACGCAATTCTCAAAGGCAACGACGCCAGCGTCGCCGTGGCCCGCAAACTGGGCTCGCGCTTCCTGCGCTCGCAGCACGGACTCGAGGGCGTGACCGACCGGGAGGTCCTCATTTACGGCCAGGACCGGCCAGCCTGACCGCCGGCCGGCCCCGTTTTCGGGCCCGCCCGGCCGCAGGTACAGGTCCGTTTGCTCGACGCCAATAATCTGGCGGTTTCCGGGCTTTTGCGAACGCTGCATCCGCATCCGCGTTTATACTGATTGATCGCGCCGGAGCCCTGTGTGATAACCGCGCAACGATCGGGAAAAGGTACAGCTTTTCCCACCCCTTTTCGCTGGGAGTCCGGCATGTCAGGCACACATCCCCCGGGTGACACCCGATACCTCTTCAAGCGCGACAAAACATGGTGGGTGAAACTCGCCGTCCCGCGCCAGCTTCGCGACGCCCTCGGCTACGACCTGCGCCGCTCGCTCCAGACACACGACCTCGAAGAGGCCCGCGCGGCCCGCTGGGACGTGATCGAGGAGTTCCACGAGCAGATCGAACAGGCCAGGGCCAACCAGATCGTCGACTCGACGCCGTCGCTGGCCCACCAGGCCGAAAAGTCGAAAGCCAAACACGCGGGGCCGCAGACGGTGCCCGAACACATCTGCGAAATCGTCTCCGACTCGGGCGAAGGCGCGCAGAAGTGTGGCCAGATTCTCGGACTCGTCAGCGGCAAGATGGGCAACGGCGTCTGGACCGTGGAAATCATCCCGGCCGAGATCCAGCCCCCCGCGCGTGAACGCCAGGGCGCCAGCGGCATTCGCGTGCGCATGGGATCGCGTTATGTCACCAACATGGGCAACCAGGCCGATCTCGTCGTCGCGTTCAACGAACAGGTGCTGTACTCGCGCATCTCGAACGGCGCGTACAAGAAAGGCACAGTCGTCCTCCTCGATAACATGTGGGCCGAGGACCCGGAAGAGCGAATCCGGCAACAGTACGCGGAAGCGTTACAGGACTTCTATGCGCAGGGCCTCGTCGTGCACGAACTGCCGATGCAGCAGGAATGCCTCAAGCTCGTCACGGACCCGCGCAAGGGCAAGAACATGTTCGTGCTCGGCATGCTTTGCCGCATCTACCGTCGCGACGGCGACCTGGCCAAGGAAGAGATTGCGAAGACCTTCCGCAAGAAGAGCGCCAAGGTCATCGAAATCAACCACAAGCTGTTCGATGCCGGCTACGCGTTCGCGCGCGACAACCTCGACTACGAGTTCGAGATTCCGTCCGCGAATGACGAACGTCTCGAGCATCCGATCATCGTCAACGGCAACCAGGCCGTCGGCCTCGGGGTCATGGCGTCGGGTATGGAACTCGTCTCCATGTACCCGATCACGCCGGCGACGTCCGCGTCGCACTACCTCGCGGACGACTTTCCGCTGACCGGCGGTTTCGTTCACCAGGCCGAAGACGAGATTGCGGCAATCGGTTTCGCAATCGGCGCATCGTTCGCGGGACAAACCGCGTGCACGATTACGTCCGGCCCGGGCATGGCGCTGAAATCCGAGATGATCGGCCTGGCCGTCATGGCCGAGATTCCGCTCGTTATCGTCGACGTCCAGCGCGGCGGTCCGTCGACCGGCCTGCCGACCAAGATCGAACAGGGCGACCTGTTGTCGAGCCTGTTCGGCATGCCCGGCGATTCGCCGAAGGTCGTCATAGCCGCGGCGACGATCGACGAGTGCTTTCACCTCGTGAGCCTCTCCCGCAAGATCGCGGAGTCGTTCCGAACACCCGTCATCCTGCTCACCGATGCCAATCTCGCAACGGGCGTCCAACCGATTGCCCGTCCGGACGTTACCGAAGAGTGGTTCCCGCCACCGCTCGACCAATCGAATTGGGACGAAGACGTCCCGCCGTACGACTGGGACGAGAAGACGGGGCTATCCGAACGGCCGATCCCGGGCATGCGGGGCGGCGAGTACATCCTGACGGGCCTCGCACACAATCGTCACAGCAAGATCGCCTACGACTCGGCATCGAACCAGGAAGGCGCCATTATGCGCAGCCGCAAGCTCGCGGCGCTC
>JBFJQO010000234.1:0-4131 GCA_041616535.1 Woeseiaceae bacterium
AGAATCTGTCTAAATCGGCGTTTCGAACCATGACGAATGGATGCCCGCGCCCCGCAGCGGGCCTGGCGATGGACGAACACGACTTCGAAGACATCATCCGGCGAACGATCGAGCGCTTGCCGGACTGGGCACAGGATGCGATGCACAATGTCGCCATCCAGGTCCTCGACGAGCCGGACGAGGATCTCGATCCGCACGGCGAGGGGCTGCTCGGCCTGTACGCGGGCGTGCCGTTGCCCGAGCGCGACGCCAACCACGCCGGTGACCTCCCCGATATCATCTACGTGTTTCGGGTGCCGCACCTCGAGATGGGGCTCCCGCCGGACGGGCTGCGCGAGGAAATCGAAAAGACCGTCATCCATGAAATCGCCCACTATTTCGGTATCGACGACGACCACCTGGACGAGATTGGCTGGGGTTGACCCGGCACTGGTGAACGATGCGCCCGGAGTTTGTCTAAGTTTTCTTCCGTCACTATAGTGGGCGGCCACCGAACAAGAAGGGAGAAGGACATGGGTCTTCGGCGGGCAATTATTCTGGGCGTGCTGGCCGCGTCGGTCGCCGGCTGCGGCGGCGAGCAGGCAGCCGGGCCCGAAACGCCGGAACTGCGCTCGGGCGTCCATCTCGACGCGCTGGATCGCAATACGCGGCCGCAGGACGATATCTACCAGTTCGTCAACGGCGGCTGGCTCGACACGACCGAGATACCGAGTATCTACTCGGGCTACACCGTCTATCACGAAGTCAACGAGCGCGTCGAAGAAACCCTGCGCGAGATCATCGAGCTGGCTGCCGCACAGCCCGGAACCGAAGGAACGGAATCCCAGCAGGTCGGCGACATCTACAGCAGCTGGATGGACGTCGAAGCGATCAACGCGCTCGGCGTCGACGCCGTTGCCGAGGATCTCGACATCGTTTCGTCCATTGATTCGACCGAGTCGCTCTCGCTTGCGTTCGCGAAATTCATGCGGCGTGGCATCGCGGCGCCGCTACGCGCCGCCATCTGGCCCGATCTCAAGGATTCCTCGCAGTACGCCGTGTATGCCGGGCAGAGCGGCATCACGATGCCGAATCGCGACTACTACCTGAAACTCGACAACGAGAACTTCGCCAGGGCCCGCGAGAAGCTGACGCCGTACATCGCCGACATGCTCGTCATTGCAGGCATGGAGGCCGATGCGGCGGCCGGCGTGGCGCCCGCCGTCTACGAACTCGAGCACGCGATCGCCGAAGGCCAGTGGGACTCGGTAACGAATCGCGACCCGCAAAAGACCTACAATCCCTATGTCGTCGGCGAACTCGAACAACTCGGTACGAACATCGACTGGGCCGGCATGCTCGAGGTCCTGTCGCTGCAGGATCTCGAGCGGCTCGTGATTTCGCAGCCGAGCTATTTCGAGGCGCTCGACGGTCTCGTGGCAACTGTGCCGCTCGAGACGTGGAAAGCCTACCTGACGTTCCGCGTCATGGATTCGCGGGGCATGCACCTCGACGAAGACACCTATGCCCGCCTGTTCGATTATCGCGGTCGCACCTTGTACGGCCAGCAGGAACCGCGGCCGCGCTGGAAGCGCGGCGTGGACTTGGTCGACAACCTGGTGGGCGAGGCCGTCGGCAAGCTGTACGTCGCCGAGTATTTCCCGCCCGAGGCCAAGGCGAAGATGGAAGAGCTCGTCGGCAATGTCATTGCCACCCTCGACGACAGCCTGGACGAGCTCGATTGGATGAGCCCGGCGACGCGTGAGAAGGCCAAGGAGAAACTGTCGAAATTCACGCCGAAGATCGGTTACCCGGACGTGTGGAAGGATTACTCGGCGCTGAAAATCGCGGCGGGCGATCATCTCGGCAACGTGCGCCGGGCGACGGAGTGGAATTACCAGGAGCAGATCGGCAAGCTCGGCGGCCCGATCGATCGCAACGAGTGGTTCATGACGCCGCAGACCGTCAACGCCTATTACGATTCGACCAAGAACGAGATCGTGTTTCCGGCGGCGCGACTGCAGCCGCCTTTCTTCCAGCTCGACGCCGATGACGCGATCAACTACGGTGCGGTCGGTGGCGTCATCGGCCACGAGATCAGCCACGGCTTCGACGACAAGGGCAGCCAGTTCGACGGCGACGGCAATCTCAACAACTGGTGGACCGACGAGGATCGCTCGGCTTTCGACGAGCGCACGCGCGTGCTCGTCGAGCAGTTCAACGCGTTCGAGCCGGTCGAGGGGATGACCGTCAATGGCGAATTGACGCTCGGCGAAAACATTGGCGACCTGTCGGGCGTCGCGATGGCTTACCGCGCCTACATCCGCAGCCTCGACGGCCAGGAGGCGCCGGTCATCGACGGCTTCACCGGGCCGCAACGCTTTTTCATCGGCTACGCGATGTCGCGCAAGGGCAAGTACCAGAAAGAAGCGATCATCAGCCGGCTCGCGTCGGATTCGCATTCGCCGCTGGAATTTCGCGTGAACGGGCCATACCCGAACATCGACGCTTTCCACGACGCCTTCGGGACACAACCTGGCGACGGCATGTGGCTGCCGCCGGAAGAACGCGTGCGCATCTGGTAAACGAAGTTTCCATTCAAATCCGTGACAAGCAAAGGAACGACATGATCGAGAAAAAGACCGTTATTGCCATCCTGGCCGGCGCGCTGGCGTCGGTCGCCATTGCGGCCGAGGATCCGCGCGACGTTCGCCATGAACTGATGGAGGGCGTCGGCGAGGCGGCCAAAGTCATCGGCGGCATGCTCAAGGGCGAGGTCGAGTACGACGCCGCCGAAGCCGCGCAGTCGCTAGCCGTCTTCGAGCGGGCTTCGTCGCAGCTCGGCGAGCTGTTTCCCGAGGGCAGCGAGTCGGGCAAGGACACCGAAGCCTCCCCCGCGATCTGGGACGACCGCGCCGGCTTCGAAGCGGCGCTAAGCGACTGGCAGGGTGCGATCGCGGACGCGAGGGCTGCCGATCTACAGACCCTCGAGGACGCCAAGCCCGCACTGGGCGCCGTTTTCAAGACCTGCAAGAACTGCCACGACAATTACAGGATCAAGGACGAATAGCACGGTAGCCTGAGCGATGCGTCGCGCGATCGCCGCCTTGCTCGTGCTGACCATCGTGGCGGCGTGGTGGTTGACCGCGCCGATACGGTTAACGGCCGACGCGTTGCCCGCGCACACGCCGGACCCGGTTGCGGGCGAGCGCGCTTTCTGGGCGGGCGGTTGCGCATCCTGCCACGCGACGCCGGTCGACGGACGGCGCGCCCGCGGCGATGACAAGCTGCTCCTCGGCGGCGGTATGGAGCTGCCATCACCCTACGGCTCTTTCCGCGTGCCGAACATCTCGCCGCACGCTGACGGCATCGGCGGCTGGACGACGATCGACTTCGTCAACGCCATGCAGCGTGGCGTCGCGCCCGACGGTCGCCACTACTACCCGTCGTTCCCGTACGCCTCGTACGCCAGGGCTTCCGTCGAGGACATCATGGATCTCAAGGCCTTCATCGATACGCTGCCGGCCGTGCCCGGGCGCAGCGGCGCGCACGATCTCGGCTTTCCCTGGTCCGTGCGGCGCGGCCTCGGCTTGTGGAAGCGGCTGTATCTCGACGACCGGCCCGTTGCCGCCATCAAATCCAATGACCCCGTGGTCGCACGCGGTCGCAAGCTCGTCGAGGGTCTCGGGCACTGTGGCGAGTGCCACACCGAACGCGACTGGCTGGGCGGGATCGTGGTCGCGCGCTGGCTGGCCGGTGCGCCCAATCCCGAAGGTCAGGGCCGTGTCCCCAATATCACGCCGGCCAGCAAGAGCGTAGGCGGCTGGTCCGTCGAGGACCTTGCCTATTACTTCGAAGAGGGATTCACGCCGGACTTCGACACGGTCGGCGGCTCGATGGTCGCCGTGCAGGAGAATCTCGCCAGGCTGGACGTCGCGGACCGCGCCGCTATCGCGGCCTACCTGAAAGCCGTCCCGGCCGTCGAATAGCGGCGGACTGCCGTCAGTCGGCGGCGCGCAGCTTGCGCGAATCGATCTCGTAACGCGAACCGTCCCTGGCCTCGAGGTTGACCTCCCAAATTTCGTCGTCCGGAATCTGGGTGCGCTCGTGTCCGGGCAATTCGCGTTCGTCATCGACCTGCAGGCCCCAGAC
>JBFJQO010000235.1:0-4104 GCA_041616535.1 Woeseiaceae bacterium
ATCGCGTGCAAGGGCCAGGGAAAAGACGTAGGCCTCGGGATCGGTGACACCCGTGCCGACATTGAAAGCGAGTGCTGCTTCGGCGCCGGCGTCGCGAATTGCGGTGAGCAGGGCCGGCATGTCGTCGGGCGCGGCGCCGAATTTGGTCGAGAGGTCTGCCATGGCCGAGTGATGACTGACCGCCATGCGCGCGAAGATGACCGACCGGGCGGCGTCGATCTCGTCGATCAATGGACCCAGCCCGGACGCGTGATCGATCATGAAATGCCGCGCGCCGAACGTCGCTTGCGCCCGGCGGGCGTCGCCTTCGAGCCGCACCGGGTTCATGAGGTAGCAGGTTGCTTCGGGAACGATGGATCGCACGAGCGCGATCTCCTGCACGGATGCGCAATCGAAGTGCGTCACGCCGCCTTCGTGCAAAGCGCGGATCACGAGCGGGTGGTTGTTGGCCTTGACCGCGTACAGCACCCGTCCCGGGAACCTGTCGACAAAATGCCGTGCGGCTTCCCGGTAAACATGCGCGTAAACGCAATACACGGGAGCGTGCGGGTCCTCGTCCCTTAGCAACCGTTCGATACTCGTGTAGCTGTCGCGCATATGCGACCCGATTTTGCGCCTGAAAGGTGCGTGATATCGTAGCAACTATGCAGAAAGATCGTCGCACGATCGCCGAGCTAATCGCGGATCACCGCTCCGGCTATTCACTGGAACAGCGGTTCTACACCGACCCCGACATTTACGAGCTCGAACTCGAGCGCGTCATTTATCGCAACTGGATCCTGGCCGGGCATGTATCCGAACTTGCAGAGCCCGGCGACTTCAAGGTGATGAACGTTGCGCGCGAGTCGGCGATCATCGTACGCGGCGGCGACGGTGAATTGCGAGCCTTCGCGAATGTCTGCCGGCACCGCGGTTCCCTCGTGTGCCTCGAGGAACGCGGCAACACACAGAAATTCGCGTGCCCCTATCACGGCTGGACGTACGGGCTGGACGGCCGACTCGTCGCGGCGCGCGACATGTCCGAGGACTTCGATAAATCGGCGCACGCGCTGAAGCCCGTGTCGCTCGACGTCATCCATGGCCTCATGTTCATCTGTTTTACCGACGCGCCGCCGTCGCTCGACGGCTGCCGGCGCGATCTCGCCGAACCGATGGCGATGTTCGACATCCCGAACCTCAAGGTCGCGGCGCGCAAGACCTACGACATCCCGGCCAACTGGAAGCTGTCGATCGAGAACTACCAGGAGTGCTATCACTGCGCGACCGCACACCCGGAGTACGCGGCACGGCATACCCTGATGCTGGGTCCGGCGCGGCGCGAGCGCATCCAGGACAAGATGAAAGCGCGTTGGACCGAGTGCGGCATCAAGGACATGTTCTTCGACCGCCTCGACACGGCAGCCAGGCCGGGCGAGATCGGCTATGGCTACGGCCGTACGGCGATGTTCGAAAACTACAAGACGGGCAGCCGCGACGGCGAGCCCGTCGCGCCGCTGCTCGGGGAACTCACCGACTACGACCACGGCGCGTCCGATTTCACGTTCGGCGCATTTTCGTTCCTGCTGGCCTATTCCGATCACGTCGTGGCGTACGTCTTCACGCCGGTCGAGCACGGCAGTTCACGATGTGAAATCTACTGGCTGGTTCGGGGCGACGCGGAGGAAGGTAAGGACTATGATGTCGGCAAGCTGACCTGGTTGTGGCACGTCACGACGCTGGCTGATCTCGAGATCATCGTCAACAATTCGAAAGGCGTTCACTCGAAGTACTATGAGCCGGGACCTTTCTCGACGATGGAAGTGGCCGAAAAGATCTACATCGACTGGATACTGCAGGAACTGCAGCGAAGCCAACAGCAAGTAGAGCACGAATGAGAACCTATGACGCGATCGTCGTCGGCGCAGGGCATAACGGGCTGACCACCGCCGCATTCCTGGCCCGCGCGGGTCTAGAAATCGTGTGCGTCGAAAAGAACGACTACATCGGCGGCGCGACGGTCAGTCGCAATCTCTACAAGGACTGGATCTACTCGAATTGCTCCTACGTGTGCAGCCTGCTGCGTCCCGAGATTTTCCGTGCGCTCGAGTTGCACAAACACGGACTGCAGATTACGCCGTACGGCGGTTCGGTCCAGTTCATGGAAAACGGCGACTACTTTGGCGCTTACGAGGACCCCGAGGTGGCTTACCGCGAGATGGCGCGGCACTCGCTGCACGATGCCGACATCTACAAAACGTATCGCGCCGACACGATGCGGCAGTGCCGCTTCATCCGCGACTTCCTGCTGTCGACGGCGCCCGATCCGACCTCGTTCAAGTGGAAAGACCTGCGTGAGCTCATGCACATCGGCGGCAAGTTCTGGGAGATGGGCGAGGATCGCATGTACGAGACGATCCGCTTCTGGACCATGAGTGTCGCGGAGTACCTCGATCAGTATTTCGAGACCGAGGTGATCAAGGCCGCGAAATCGGGCAGCGGCATCATCGGCACGGCGCTCGGCGTGCACTCGCCGGGCACCGCGTACGTGCTGTTGCACCACTACATGGGCGAGGTCGACGGCAACGTCGGGTCGTGGGGCTTTGCACGCGGCGGCATGGGTGCGGTGTCGAAGGCGATCGCGGGCGCATTCCAGGCGGCGGGTGGCGAGCTGCGCACGGAGGCCGGCGTCGACCGGATCATCGTAAAGAACGGCAAGGCACAGGGCGTGGCGCTCGAGAACGGCGACGAGATCCAGGGTCGGCTCGTCGTGTCCGCGATGGACGTCAAGCGCACGTTCCTGACGTGCATGGACAAAAGCGACCTGCCCGAGTACTTCGCGAGACGCGTCGAAAATTTCAAGATCCGCGGCTCGTCGGGCAAGCTCAATATCGCGCTCGACGGCCTGCCGACGTTCCCGGCGCTGCCCGAGGGCAGCACACTGATCAACAGCGACATGCATTTCATCGATTCGCTGGATCGCATGGAACGCGCTTACGACGACTGGAAGGCGGGCACCTGGTCGCAAGACCCGTACATCGACATGCTGATTCCGACGCTCAACGACCCGACGATGGCGCCGCCCGGGAAGCACTTCATGAGCTGCTTCGTGCAGTATTGCCCGCACCAGATCGACGGGCGCCGCTGGACATCCGCGGAGAGGGACGCGTTCGGCCAGACCGTGATCGACCAGATCGCGAACTACAGCCCGGACTTCAAGGACCTGATCCTGCACGCCGAAATCCGCACGCCCCAGGACATCGAGGACGAGATCGGCATCACGGAAGGCAACATCTTCCACGGCGAGCTGACGATGGACCAGCTGCTGTTCAACCGCCCGGTGCCAGGCTTCGCGCAATACCGGACGCCCGTCGATGGGCTCTGGATGTGCGGCTCGAGCAACCACCCGGGCGGCGGCGTCATGGCGGCACCGGGGGCGAACGCCGCGCGCGAAATCCTGGCCGACCTGAGGCGGCCCAGCACGGTACCGGAGAACTTCGGCGATGACTGATCGCTGGGATGCCATCATCGTCGGGGCGGGGCACAACGGCCTGGTTTGCGCGGCACTGCTCGCGAAGGAGGGCCGCCGCGTGCTCGTGCTTGAAGCGGCGGAACAGGTTGGCGGCGCGGCCGTGACGCGGGAATTCGCCGACGGCTACTCGGTGTCGGCGTGCGCGCACCTCATGTACCAGTTGCAGCCGGACGTGCGCCGCGAACTCGGCATCCGGGTCCGCTCGGCAGGCGGCGACATGGGGTCGATTGCACTCGGCCAGGATGGAGTGCATGTCCGGCTGAGCGGTGCCAGGGCGGAGGGCGTATCCGACGAGGATGCCCGGCAATACCGCCGCTTCCACAAGCGCATGACGCGGTTCGCCGACCTGCTGCGCACGGTACTGAACCGGCCGCCACCGCGGCTCGGCACGGGCGATTGGGGCGACCTCGCTGCGCTGGCACACCTCGGTTTCGACATCCGGCGTCTCGGTCGTCACGAGATGCGCGAATTCCTGCGCCTGATCGGCATGAACATCCATGACGAGGTGACCGAGCGCTTCGAAAATTCGACGCTCAAGGGCGCCGTCTGTTTCGATGCGGTGCTCGGCACGCACCTCGGGCCGCGGTCGCCGAACA